>JABMQR010000318.1 GCA_013202335.1 Bacteroidota bacterium | reverse complement strand
CAGGTGGAACAAATGCCTGGACCAGTATGCTCTGGTTCTCTCATATTGCTGCATCAATCGGCGGGCCTGATGTTTGGGAAAAACCAATTACCGATAAAGCCTTTGTACAGGCTGCTGAAATTCTTTTAAGAATGTATTCTGATGGGAATACCTCTAAAGATGCAGTCGGTGGTGATGCAGGTGTTGCCGGTGGACATTATCTGGCCGGAAGATCCGCAATGTTTATCAACGGACCCTGGTATATCGGACGTGTAAGAGGTGATGCTCCTGAAGTATATGCAAATACCGGTATAGCAGCACTTCCTGCAGCTGGTGCCTATCCTGGTGGACAGATGGGATTCCCACTCTCTAACCTGGCAGCAGCAGCAACAGACAATGCAGCAAAAGAAGAAGCAGTAGTTGCTTTTATGAAATGGATAACAACACCTGAAAACGTTAAAGCTATATCAATGGACTCCGGTGCACTGTTTGCTATTAAATACGCGATGGGTGCTGATGATGTAGTTGATCCTCTCCAGAAAAAATTCATGGAAGCTACTGGAAGCGCTACTTTTATTAGTTCAATTTTTTCAACTCATTATGGAAGTGATGTAGTGGCAGAATTTGGTCAGGCGCTTGCAAAAATGGCTCTCGGAAAAGCTACTCCTACTGAGTTTGTTCAGCAGATAGCAGGCTCCATTAAGTAGACGACAGCTTTAAGGAGCTCTCTACTAAATTAGATAATAAAAAAACACAGAGCCTGGCTAACGCCGGGCTCTGTTACTCTTAGGGGTTTGCCATGTCAAAACGTAATAAGTATTGGAAGCAGATAATACTTTTTCTTCTACCAGTTCTTTTCTTGTTTACGCTCTTTTTTATCTATCCATTAATCTATGTAATTTTTACCAGTTTTACTGAATGGAATGGAATCAGTGCAATGAAATTTCATTGGTTTAAGAATTATATAGTCTTATTTACAAGCGAAACTTTCAGAATTTCATTTCGAAATAATATTATCTGGGCACTTGTTCTTGGTCTTGTACAGATTCCGCTTGCCGCCGGAATGGCAATGATTTTGGCCAGGAAACCCCGGGGTTGGAAAACTTTTAGGACTGTATATTTTTTGCCGAATGTTATTTCTCAGGTAGCTTTAGCAATGATGTGGATGGCCGTTTACAATGCTGAATTTGGTATGCTTAATGGTTTGTTCGAATCTCTTGGGCTGGACAGCTGGGTACATAACTGGTTGGGAGAGTATGAAACAGCTTTTCCGGCTGTAATATTCCAACAGCTTTTCTATATTGGATACTTCATGATTGTAATTCTTGCATCACGTATGGGAATACCGGATTCCTTTTATGAAGCAGCTGAGATAGACGGAGCTAATGTTTTTCGACAGGAAGTTCATATTACAATTCCGATGCTTCGTGGAATTCTGGTAACAACCATGACTCTTGCGATGGCATTTGGTATGCGGCATTTTGAATCAACCTTTTTAATGACTAATGGAGGGCCTGCACATCAAACATCCGTAATGGGTATTCTGTTGTACAGAGATATGGGGGCGCTGCGGCTGGGAGAGGCAAATACTATCGGGACAATCCTGATTTTTTCCGGCGGAGCAGTAATTGCACTACTTAGATGGTTGTTTGGCAGAAACAGCAGCGCATCTGAAGCATCACAGTAGAAAGGGAGGTTGAACTTATGAAAACTGCATTAAACAAAACCGGAACCAGCCCTGTGGTACATGTGATTGCCCGAACAGGAAAGTGGATGTATATTATCTTTTTTCTGGCGATGACCTTTTTACCGCTTATCTGGCTCCTGATATCTTCTTTTAAGACGAATTTTGAATTTGAAACTCAGGCCTTTTCTCTCCCGAAGGTGTGGATGTGGCAAAATTATAAGAACGCAATGTCTATGGCAGGATTACCCAGACTGTTTCTAAACTCTACAATTGTCGCAGCACTTACGACTATCGTGAATACTGTAGTAGCATCAATGGGAGCTTTTGCGATTTCAAGAGAGAAGTTTAGGTTTCAAAATACGTTACTGAATATCATCGTAGCAGGAGTATTGATTCCGATCATTGCTCTCATGGTTCCCTATTTCAAAATAATAAACGGATTCGGTGCATACGATACATTGTTAGGTTTGGTGATAACTTATTCGGCTATCAACATCCCTATATCTGTTTTTCTCATCCATGGTTTTATGGGGTCGATACCTAAAGAGCTGGAAGAGGCTGCAGTTATTGACGGCTGTAGTTTTGGTCAAAGATTTTCAAAAATAATTTTTCCTTTAACAAAGCCCGGGTTAGTAACTGCCGGTACATTTGTCTTCATTTTCTGTTGGAACGAGTTTATCTATGCGATGCTGCTTACCTCTTCAGAGGCTGCAAGAACTATTCAGTTAGGAATTAGGTTTTTCCGAAGTCAGTTCATTATTGATTACACCAGTATGCTGGCAGCAATTGTTATTACGATGATACCCACTATTTTGGTCTATGTTTTTCTGCATGACAGGATAATTAGCGGGATGACTAGTGGGGCGGTTAAAGGATAAACAACACGAAGTGTTGTTTATCCTTTAACTTAGGAGTTTCTGCAGAGCAGAAACTCCACGGCTAGCAAAGAATAGGAAGGTGAATTAGTCTTTAACTTAGGAGTTTCCTGTGGAAACTCCACGGCTAGTAAAGAAGAAGGTGCTTTAACCTTTAACTTAGGAGTTTTCGTAGAAAACTCCTAAGCTGGTAAACGGCTGAAGCGCTTTGCGCTTCAGCTTAGGAGAAATGTTTTACATTTCTCCACGATGGGTAAACTGCTGGAAGATTTTGTTTGGTTATTAATACGAGGACAGTATGGATAAACCTAAGATATGTGTTGTGGGCGCTTGTAACATCGATTTGATAAGCTACGTTCCACGGCTTCCCATATTGGGAGAAACCTTACACGGTACGCAGTTTCGAATGGGATTCGGCGGTAAAGGAGCCAACCAGGCAGTGATGGCCGCAAAACTTGGCGGCGATGTAGCGATGGTTGGTAAGCTCGGTAATGATGTTTTTGGCAATAACACAGTAGAAAACTTCAAAAAATGGGGAGTGAATATAGATAATGTGTGTCTTACGGATAAAGCATTTTCCGGGGTAGCACCTATAGCTGTGGACACTGATGGAAACAACTCAATAATAATAGTAACAGGCGCTAACGATTTATTGACAGCTGACGATATAGAAGCGGCACGACCGTACATTGCGGCGTCACGTATACTGGTCTGCCAGCTCGAAATACCGATAGAGATAAACCTCGCAGCAATGCGCATCGCACGAGAGGAAGGGGTTCCCACCATCTTCAACCCTGCGCCGGCAAAATCAGAATTACCTGCCGAAATATATCTACTAAGTGATATTTTTTGTCCGAATGAAAGTGAAACTGAAATACTAACCGGATTGTCGGTGAATACCATTGATGAAGCAGAAAAAGCAGCACGGGTATTGATCGGGCGTGGTCCAAAGAGCGTAATCCTGACTTTAGGTGAACGCGGCTGCCTGCTGGTAACAAAAAATTCGGTTGAGCACATACCTGTCGTTCCGGTAAAAGCGTTAGATACAACCGGTGCAGGAGATTCTTTCGTCGGGTGTCTGGCGTATTTCTTAGCTTTGGGAAAACCTATGGATGAAGCCCTTAGACGATCAAACTCCATAGCTTCTATTAGCGTTCAGTCAGCAGGTACGCAAACAAGTTTTCCAGAAGCTGAAGATCCCAGACTAAAAGAATTTATAGATTAACATCATGGTACCACGATAAGGAGAATCCTTTGGAGATACAGACCCCAACACCATTTCTCAACTTCAGAGATCGCCTTGATGAGCGAAAAATCGCAGTAATTACCAAAGAGCAGTATGCGAAATGGAAACAGGATCTCGAGGATAAAAGAGAGGATCTTCGGAAAAAATTCTCACAGGAAGAATACGAGCGAAGTGATCTCTCATGGTACTGTGATGCGGTTGTTGAGCACATTACGTTCATGTATGACCTGTCGTTTTACGAGCTGGGAAAGGGGTATAAAATCGATGAATTCCTCGACCATGGGGAACGGGAGTTCGGCGGGTACGATATTATCATGTTGTGGCACGCTTATCCGCGAATTGGCTGCGACGAAAGGAACCAGTTCGATTTCTATCGTGAAATGCCTGGTGGTCTTACTGGTCTGAGAAAAGTGGTGGATCGTTGTCATAAACGTGGAGTGAAAGTCTTTATCGACTACAATCCATGGGATACCGGTACACGACGGGAAGGAAAATCTGACCACGAGTCGGTAACCGAGATTGTTGTCGCCCTTGATGCTGATGGAATATTTCTAGATACAATGAGCGCCTCCAACGATAATCTGCGGAAATCTTTGGACGCCGTTCGACCTGGAGTGGTTTTTGAGACTGAGGGCTCTCCCACAACCGAGGCAGCTGAAGTTGTCACTGGTTCCTGGGGACACTTCAATCCGAACTTTGGTCCAAGGTTTTTTTGGCATAATGAGTTCCCATTTATCGCAAATACACATCTCACAATGAAGTGGCTGGAGCCGCGGCACAGCACTCGTGTGATGGAACGTCACTCACAAAACCGAACAATTGAGCTCTATCCTGCATTCTTCAACGGTCTTGGAACAGTTGTTTGGGAGAATGTTTTTGGATGGTGGAATCCGTGGTCGCCGGCAGACAAGAAGATCATGAGAAAGATCACCTCTTTGCTTCGCAATCATCAGGCAGCATTTCAAGACAAACAGTGGCAGCCGATGATACCCACTCTGGATGAGTATGTAATGGCAAACGAGTGGATTGCTGGGGGTGAAACCGTCTGGACCATGATTAACCTTCGATTTGAGACGACATCATCGGAAATTCTTGCCGTACCGCATCAGGATGGTGCGATATATTACGATGCATGGAATAACTATCGTGAGATCGCAGTTCGTACAGAAAGCAGCACGACTTACATACCTCTGACAATTGAATCCAGAGCAGTCGGCTGTATTGTACGGTCGCTTTTCGGGAGAAAAAAATATTACTCAGGAAAAATCAATACGGTATCAGACGAAAATTTTAAGACCTGTTTGGAAGATAATCTTCCTTCAGCACCCAAACCTGTTGTCCCGGATATCGGTGGATTTTTCCCGGCTGAAATGGTAAAGGTACCATCCGGTGTATTTACCATGAAGATCGAACATCGCCCGCGAGAGGGTGCCTGTTACGATGATATTTCACACTGCTGGGGGAACGCTCATCCTACCCGAACTTTAGAGATGCACAGTTTTCTCATTGATCGGTTTCCGGTAACCAACAACGATTTCAAAGATTTTTTGATAAGAACAGGTTATGAACCATTGGAAAGAGCAAATTTTCTCAAACACTGGATCGATAACGAGGTTCCGTCTGGATTGGGAGATCATCCGGTGGTTAATATTGATCTTGAAGATGCACGGGCCTATGCTCATTGGGCGAAAAAACGACTCCCGACTGAAGAGGAGTGGCAGTATGCAGCCGGAGGGAATGACGGCAGGTTCTGGCCATGGGGAAATCAGGATCCGGTACGAAACGGGCAGCCTGATGAATACCGGTGCAACAGCGATTCCAGGTCCACAACAGCGGTTGATACTTTCCCGGATGGGGTAAGTCCCTTCGGAGTCTGGGATATGGCGGGAAATGTATGGGAGTTGACCGAAAGTGAAAGAAACGATGGTCACTCCCGCTATGTTATGCTTAAAGGCGGCTCTTATTATGAAGCCAAAGGAAGTCGCTGGTACTTCGATGGCGGTGCTCAGCGGTGTACGACCCATGCTAAGTTCCTGTTGATGTGGTCCGGGCTTGACCGTTGTTCAACTATTGGTTTCCGTTGTGTTAAGGAGATTGGGCAGGAAGAATCCTGATCCGACCGGGCATATAGTGATAGATTTTTATATATTTAATTGAAACAATAATTTGATAAAGGTGGAACCTGTTAATGAAAGAGTTATATTCCTATACCGTGGATCAGCTTCGGGAGAAAAGCGGTAAGCGTATTGAAGTCCTGGAACATGATATAGATCTCTATTATCACATGGCACTTTCGATGTATGAAGAGATCGAGTCACATAACAGAGAAGGAAAATCAACAGTCTGTATACTGCCGGTGGGTCCGGTGTTTCAGTATCGTCGATTTATCAGCCTGCTTAAGAGAGAGCCTTTGGATCTCTCGAATCTCTACATTTTTTTTATGGATGAATATCTTAAAGAAGATGGGCAATGTGTTGATATCAGCAACCCGCTCTCCTTCAAAGGGTTCATAAACAGAGAGCTTATAGATCCCATGCCGGAATCAATGAACCTTCAAAAAACTCAAATATTTTTTCCTGAACCAGATAAAACCAATGAATTTGATAATATGATAGAGAAATTGGGTGGAATCGACTTCTGTCATGCAGGTGTCGGTATCGTCGGGCATCTTGCCTTTAACGAACCGATTGCAGAGCCGGAAATAAGTGCAGAAGAGTTTTCTCAGCTGTCGACAAGGGTTGTACATCTTACAAAAGAGACAATTACCATCAACTCAAATACAGCCTTGCGGGGAGCTTATGAAGAAATTCCCAGAGCCGCGGTAACAATTGGTATGAAGCAAATAATTGAAGCCCGCAAACTTCACATATACTTTAACCGTCCCTGGCAGAGTGCCGTATGCAGAAAGGCTTTAATCATGGAGCCGACTCCTGAGTTTCCTGTTACTCTGGCGCGGAAGCACCCGGATATCACCTATATAATGACAGAGTTAGTGGCAGCCCGGCCAGACTTTGCACTGCGCTGATATGATTGATTTTCATCTGCATTTTTGCGACAGAAACCAATACGACACCTTTGTCTCTATCTGTGAAACCACAGGTCTTGAAAAAGCAGCATTAATCTCTCTGCCTGACACCAGAAGAGATTCCGGAACCTTCAATGAAGAGGTGCTTTTTGCCATAAGAAAAAACCCTGCAAAACTCATAGGATTTGGTGCATTGAGCCATCGGAAGAACAGGCGAGGGACTGGTCCCGAAATTCCCTACAATAAGCAGGTTCAGCAGTTAAGCGAGGATGGATTTACCGGGGTGAAGATATGGTTGGGAAAACCGCTTACAAAAACGCTATTTGGTGTGGGTGTGCGGGACAGTGCAGTACAGGAAGCTTTCGCTGCGGCACAGGAACTCGGTATGCCGATAGTGTATCATGCAGCAGATCCGCCTGATATGTGGGATCTTGGTAAAGTGTATGGAACCGGTGATTTCGATTCCTTTGAAAAGTGTATCGAAGATGCTGTATTTTGCGCTGAAACGTATCCTGATATTCCCTTTTTCTTTGCCCACCTGCTGTTTCTTGCCGGAGAGTTGGATGAACTGGAAAATATTTTAGTTAGTCACCCTAACGTATTTCTTGATACGGCACCAGGCAGGTGGTTTTTCCATGAGCTGGATAGAAGACATGAAAAGTCAGTTGATTTTTTTACCCGTTTCAGTAAAAGGATTGTTTTTGGTACAGATGCCTTCTTTTTCCCTCAAAGCTTTTACCAGCCTCAATCCGGACCGGGTGAGCAGGAAAATATAACAACAATAGAACGTATTAGTAAATTTCTTGAAACAAACGGGTTAGTTGATAACCCTTATCAAGCAACAAGGGATCGGTTTCCTGAATTGCATGGTCTTGGATTAGACAAAGAATCTTTGAATAATATTATGCAGGGGAATGCAGAAAAATTCTTTTTCCCAAAGGAGAAGCTGTTATGAAAACAAAAGCTGCAGTTGTCGGTTTAGGAATAGGGATGGCTCATGTTGCAGGATACCTGGAGAGTCCGTACGCAGACTTATATGCAGTATGTGATCTTATTCCTGAACGTTTGAACCTTGTTGGTGGAACATTCAATGAGGGGAGTATGCTGTGTCTAAAACCGTTATTTCAGGAAGAATTTTTACATAAGAGCTGGGAAGAATTAGGTGTGAAAACATTCACCTCTCTTGATGAGTTGCTGGCAGATCCTGAAGTTGAGATGATTAGTTTGTGTACGCCTGATTATCTCCATGCAGAACATGCAGATAAAATTCTTAAGGCCGGGAAACATCTTCTCCTTGAAAAACCGCTTGATATTGATTTTCAGAAGGCGCTTACGATTAGTGATGATATCATTAACTCTGAAAAGTCGTTTGGACTTGAATATGAATTCAGGGTAAATCCTGCTGTTCTGAAAATGAAAGAACTTGTGGAATCAGGAGATCTTGGTGAAGTAAAGGCGTTTTCCCTCTATCATTTTAGAACTCCGTTCCGCGGTGACAAATGGCAAAGCTGGATTCAGGATAAGGGAAGATCCGGGGGACTTCTTGTCGAGGAGACCTGTCATTGGTTTGATCTGACAAGGTATATTACCGGAAAAGAGATTGATTCAGTTCATTGTGTAACAGAAGAGGGTATACTTCCTGAGGTGAATTTTGAGAATATTGCCTATATTAACGGTACTTATAGGGACGGAGGAGTTTTTCAGATATCCCATATTCTTACCGGTTTTGATTTTAGTTTGCAGCTGACACTTCACGGTACAAAAGGGACCGCATGGTGCGGTTTAAAGGATGCTCAATTCTCTGTGCTTGATAATGGGGAGACTACCTATTATGGGATTGTCTGTTTTGGAAAGCCTGATATGAATCCTGATGAGGTGGTTAGGTGGACATGGGGACAGGAGGCTACAGAGCCGTGGAACATTAAGGAGATGGTAAAATCGTTCGCTGAAAAGGCTGCGTATGGACTTGAGCAAACGGCTGGAGTGGTGGATGGGATTGAGTCACTGAAGTGGGCGCTCAATGCGCAAATTTCGGCTCGTGAAAACCGGATTGTAAAGAAATAACCGCATTTTATTGATCCCGGAATACGTAAACAGATTGACAGTAGTACGCCATTATGGTTTACTTACATAGTGTAACTAATAGAAAAGGAAGACAAAAAATGAAACAAAATATTCGACTTGGTGTTATGTGTCTTGCACGTAAAACCTTCGATTTTGAAGCCGCAGAGGGATTATATGCGCAAATTCTTGAAGATCTTGGAAAAATTGAACAAGTTGAGATTTGTGCTGTTCCCGGACTGGTCATAGAACCTGAAGAGGCTCGTGAGGGAGCACTCTTTCTTGCCGGTAAAGATATTGATGGACTGGCTGTTATTAGCGGAACATTCCATCTTGGGCATCTTGTACTTGAAGCAAATACTATTTTAAACAAACCGCTTCTTCTCTGGGGGCTTCCGGAACTGCCGTACAATGGTGGAAAAATACGATTGAACTCTGTTTGCGGAGTAAACCTGAATGCCTCAAATCTGTATAAAGGCGGGGTGAGAAACTATTCTACTCATGTCGGCGGAAAGATTGATGAAGTCTGGCTGGATGCGATCCGTATCAATGCGGCGGTAAAACGGGCACATATCGGGGTGCTTGGTTACCGGGCAAAAGGGTTTTTCAACCTTGGCGTTTATGATTTGAATGTGTATGAGCAAATGGGTACCTTGATTGATCACTATGAATTGAATGATGTGTGGAAGTACCCGATTACTAAGGAAGGTGTAGCTCAAAGAGTGCTGCAGGTTAAGGAAATATTTGATACCAGTGAACTTTCAGATTTTCAAATTACTAAAGTTGCAGAACTTGGTGAAAAGTTTCACGGTTTCATGACTCAGAATAAATTAACTGCATTGGCTGTGCGCTGCTGGCCGGAATTTGCTGCGGAATTTGGAATTTCACCATGTGCAGCAATGTCCATACTGCAAAGTGAAGGGTATATACTTGCTTGTGAAGGCGATATTGAGGGTGCGCTCTCCATGATCGCTCACCGGGCTGCAGGTGCGGAGACTCCTTATCTTTTTGATTTTTCACAGGTAAACATGGAAGAGGATTTTGCTCTGCTTTGGCACTGCGGTGTTGCTCCCTGCAATTTATGGGATGGTAAATGCACCAGATCACTCTCTACATACTTTGCCGGCGGCAAGGGAGTTACTGCCGATTTTGTCTTAAAAGATGGAGATGTATCAGTAGTTCGTTTTGATTCCGCAGGTACCGAGTATCGGGTGTTTCTTGCTTCCGGGTCGGTTATTCCCATGGAGAAAGAGCTGCGGGGTACCTATATGAAAACCCGGTTTTCCAAACCTGTATCGGAAGTGCTGCAGACCGTTGTGGATAACGGGATAGCCCACCATGCTTCAGTAGTATATGGAGATTTTATTAAGCCGTTTAAAGTGTTTGCAAAAATTAAAGGTTGGAAGGTAATAGAGTAATGGCAGAATCCCGAATTTCAAATGGATTAAGGATTGATGAACATGTTAATGGATTTATAATCTATGTACATGACAGAAAAATCATCGATCACAGTACAAAAAAACCCTGTATAGAGATAGGATCATCAGAACCTAAGGTAGAATCAAAATCCGGGTTTTTTAAAATTCGTGAAGGGGTGCTTGATACTAAGGCATTACGCACACATAACATAACAACAAGAAGTGACAATAAATATGTAATCGAATTGGATAACCTGTTAACAATAGTTTTTGAATTAAAAGATAACCTGTTAACAATAGAGCCAAAGGTAAACAATCCCGTCTTCAATCGGTTTAGGATTCATCTCTGTGCAGACCCTAAGGAACGTATTTACGGTGGTGGGGAGCAGCTGGGAAAGCTGAACCTTAAAGGAACCACACTTCCCGTATGGATCTCCGAACCTGGAGTCGGAAGAAGGTTCGATCCGCTTACCATCAGCTTCGCAATTAAGACGGGGCATATACCCCGCTGGTTTAATACCTATTATAGTATGCCGTCCTGGGTCTCCTCTTCGGGCCTCTACGGAACCATTGGTTCTACGGCATATTCAGAACTTAACTTCAAGAATAAACACAGACATTCTCTCTATTGCTGGGAGATCCCGGAAAAAATTGTTATAGGAGTAGAGAATACTCTTCAGGATGCTGTTTCCGGATTAAGTAAATATCTTGGCAGGCAGCCTAAACTCCCCAGTTGGGTGTATGATGGTTTACTGTTGGGCGTTCAGGGCGGCAGAGATATTGTTTTAGATAAACTGAACAAGGTTCGCAGCGGCGGGGCAGATGTTGCTGCTGTATGGTGTCAGGATTGGGAAGGACGTCGGAAAACCAAATTTGGTAGTCAGCTGAAGTGGGCATGGGAATATGACAATAGTTTATATCCTGATTTACCTGACATGATTAAAAAGCTTAAAACTGAGGGAGTAAGGTATCTGGGTTATAATAATACGTTCCTTACCCCTGGTTCTAAGATGTATGATGAAGCTGTTGAAAAGGGCTATATTATCAAGAAAGAGGATGGATCTCCCTATTTTGTCTATGTGCCTTTTGATCCTGCAGTTCTTATAGATTTTACTAACCCCGAAGCGGTTACCTGGCTTAAAGATATTATAAGAAAGAATATGATTGATATCGGGTTATCCGGCTGGATGGCTGATTTCGGCGAGATGATTCCGCACGATGCCGTTCTATCGTCAGGTGAGAGCGGATTAACCTATCACAACAAATATCCGGTTGAATGGGCGAAGCTCAATGCTGAAGTGGTTGAGGAATCCGGCAAGAAAGATGATCTCATCTATTTTATGCGTGCAGGTTTTGCCGGTGCCTCAAAATATACTTCGATGAACTGGAACGGAGATCAGCTGGTGGATTGGACCAAGGCCGATGGCCTGCCCTCTGCAATTATGGGCAGCCTTTCGATGGGTATGAGCGGTCTGGGTTATACCCATTCTGACATCGGAGGCTATACCACATTAGGCTACAAGAAGCGGGGCGCTGAGCTTCTTATGCGGTGGGCTGAGTACTCTGCATTTACTCAGACGATGCGTTCCCATGAAGGGAACCGACCGGACAGTAATGTTCAGATTGCAGATGATGATAAGGTCATAAAACTTGTTGCAAGAATGGTAAAAGTGTTTAAAATGCTGAAGCCGTATAACGAGAAATTAAGTGAAGAGTATCAGAAAAAAGGTCTGCCCCCACAACGAATTCCGGCAATGCATTTTCCGGATGAATCTGCAGAATTAAGCCGCTGGCCCTACCAATATATGTATGGTTCAGATCTGCTTGTTGCTCCGGTTATTAAAAAAGGAAAGAGATCCTGGAGAGTGCGGTTACCCCGGGAAAAGTGGATTCATCTCTGGTCAGGAAAAGAGTATGCCGGCGGCGGAATTGTTACAGTTAATGCGCCAATCGGAGAAATTCCTGTATTTTATCGTACAAATTCTGATTGGAAAGAACTTTTTGAGAAGTTGAGATCTCTATGAGCCGACTGTTAACACTTCGTGAGCTAAACCCGGATAAGCACATATCATCTATACATGATTCAGCATTTTCTCCATTCGGTCGGGTTCTAAATCCCTCTGGTTCAGGACCTATGTTGGATTTTTCCTTACAGCATTTTACTGATTTTACTTCACCAGAAACCTGCTACACAGCTTCAGATGTTGAGATGGAAAAGTATCCGGTTGTTGAAGAAATTAGCAGAACTGTTTTTGGAGAATTTGAAATCCAAGTGGGCTGTTGTTTCGGGTATAATACGCGAATGAATGGTATGGAATTTCACAAGTCGAGTGAGGTTCTTGGTGCTGCAACTGATATGGTTCTGATGTTCGGTCTGGTGCAGGATATTGAGATTCGGGATGGAGTCTATACCTGGGATTCAAGTTTAACAAAAATCTTTTTCCTTCCTGCAGGTACGATGATTGAGCTCTATGCTACAACTTTACATCTTGCTCCCTGCCGGGTTTCACCGGATCCATTTAATGCGGTTATTATTCTACCGAAGGGAACTAATACTCCACTGGAAACAGAAGTTAATGAAATGCTCTGGATGAAAAACAAGTGGCTTGTTGCACATCCAGATTCCCCGGCTGCTGCCAAGGGTTCCTGTGTCGGAATTATTGGACCAAATCACGAAATTCAGATAATTCCCTAAACTACACGAAAGCTCAATTTGAACTCTTTACAACAGATATCCCGATGTTATAATTGATTTCAGGAGGATATGTATGCGACGTTTGTTAATAGTACTTCTTTTACTGGTAATAATTGTTCTTTTAAGTGGATGTTCTTTGTTCAACTCGCTGCTATCAGTAATGTTTTATAATTACTCCACCTCTGAATATGATATCCTCTCAATTCAATTGAAAAAATATGATGATTCCAGAGGGATAAATAAACCTACTGATAGTTGGGGACCTAATTTAATTCCTTCAGGAGAGAGTTTAGCACCTGATGAACATTTCTTTTTTGATGTAGAAATTCCGAATTTAAAAGAGTGCCAGTATCGTATAACTATTAATGATCCTATAGATGGAGATATCAT
This sequence comes from Bacteroidota bacterium, assembly GCA_013202335.1. The sequence goes on along the minus strand of JABMQR010000318.1, from coordinate 22,418 downwards.
TATAGACCATTCTCCATCTGGTAGTGAAGATTTACCTTTACTGATTACTCATTGGGGCAGCGCTAAAAGAACAGTAGGGGTCTTGGTTAAATTTGATGATTATTTTTATGATGGATATGTAGTTTCTGGATGGAATGATTCTGCTGACTGGGATGATACTCTTGGTACAACAGGTGTTAGTTGGTAATCGATATGTAATACCAATTATTGATAATCATTAAGAGTATCAACAATAAGATGTTTTTCTATATAAGATAATTTTTTTAATAATCACAATATTAGTTTAGTAGTACTAAATGAGTAGTGGTATTTAATGAAAGGAGGCTTATATGGCGGATAAGAGTGACAAGCACCCAGATAATGTTTCGGGTAAGTTCTACGTAGACAGCAGTTGTATAGGCTGCAATGTATGTCTTGATGAAGCCCCGGGTAGTTTTGATTATGATCAATATACGGATAATGCGTATGTCTTCAAACAACCTAAAAGTGATGATGAACTGATGGCTTGTAAAAGCGCAATGGCTGTGTGTCCTGTTGATTCTATTGGGGATAACGGTTAGTTAGACGTCCTGAAGATTACAGTCAAACAGTAAAGATTGATTTGTTCTCTTTTTAAGAATTATAGATTTGGGGAAAAGAATTATAAACGCTGGTACAAGCCCTATCAGAATACCCAATTCCCTGAATAGAAAGCTCTCTTTTGATCCCTGAAATTTAACACGATGCATAAAAGCATCCATAGTGTTCCCATAGATATTTCCTATCATTATAGATCGGATGTTTACCAGAACAGCTTCGGCATTTTGTTTTCCATACGTTTTAACCAGTTCACACCACTCTGATTTTTCAGGATGACCATTTGTCTCTGCATAATATTGTGCAAACAGGAGGGCTTTATGTTCATACTCCGGGGCTGTCTGTAAATCTCCGGAAAGTAAGCTTGAGATTTCATTTTGCTTCAAACCACTCTCAAGAGCAATTTTTGTATGGGCATAGCTGCAGAGTCTGCATCCGTTAACCTGAGTAACTGCAAGCATTATTCGTTCAATGAATTTTTTATGAATGTCACTATTTTCCCTGGCTTTTTTTATCAAATCAGGGTGAGATATGAGCATATCCAGATGATACAGAAAGTCTTTTAGAGTATGTATTCTTTTAGAAAAACGCTTTTTCATGACCCGCATAATAAACAGCTTAAAATATAAATACAAGCTATAGACAAAACATATTTTTTTAGTATACTACAGCCTGCACCAGATTCTACATCCACGATTTTCATCAGTGATCAACAGCTTAGTTTTTCTTCAAAGATCTACGTCTTAGCTCCACTCCTTTGTTCAACTACGTAGTTTTACTTCAACGATCTACAACTTTGCTTAACAACATGATCTACAACTTTGTTTTACTTCGGTGCACACGGGCGGTTAACTCAGTGGGAGAGTGCTACCTCGACAAGGTAGAAGTCAGCAGTTCAAATCTGCTACTGCCCAATACATAAACATATATAAAGTAATTGACTAGAGGCCGTTCTTGAACTATTCAAGAATGGCTTTTTTTGAAGTGTGACCACTTTTGTTACCTGGGAAGGTGAAAAAAGTAGTCAATATTCAGAACTTTCTATCCAACATGGGTAAGACTTGCACTATTTGATTTTAAACTGTTAGATTTGTATCTGTTTATTTTATAACAATTTATGAAATATTATTACTAATTTTATGCTATAGAATTTGGGGAATTGTTACCTTATTTGACACCTATTTCCCGACGCCCTGAAATTCAGACAACAAAAAGTTAGTTCCTACTTGTTTTGAGAGTTCTAAAATTTGTAGACACTTCAATCGGCATGATTCAATTCCCTTGGATCGGGTCAATCAATGTACTTTTGTTGCTTTTGGAATCCAAACACACATATCAGATACATCGCGGTTTGCCCAGGCAAAGTAAGGAATAGCAGTAATTTTCACATTTTTACTAATTTTTTGTTCAGAATCAGCGTACATATAAATTTTTTCTTCCCAGTTGGAATTATCACACGAAACCCCTTTCGCTTCTATTTTAATCATACCATTCAATATGTCCTTTTCCCATGATTTTTTAAGAGGAGATTCAACATCCACTTGCGTATCAATTACTCGAACACCACGTTCTTGATCTATCCCTTCGAGGCAGTAAACAAGTGGACCTCGTGAAATTGCGACACTATTTCGCGTAGCTTCAATATAGGGGTTTGCCTCGATAAATTTTGGTATCATATTAAGATTTAGCTCGATACTGTCACCATTTTCCCAGAGCTTATTCAGGGTGTAATAGGTTCCCGGTGTTGGGTCATTTCCTTTCCCAGAATATATGTTCCCATTGACATAAATTTCCGCTTTGCTGCACCAACTTGGGATACGTAATGAAATGGTAAAAGAAGAGTTTTTAACAGCCGTAACAGAAATAGTGATTTTTCCATCCCAAGGATATCTTGAATCCATATTCAAGATCGCTGAAGTTTGCTGTTCTTTATGCACTGAATTTACGACTTCTTTGTCAATAGTTGCAAGTATTACAGGAACAACTGCTTTATCATACAAGTGAATTTGTACCCCGTTCTGATCTACAGTTGCGATAAAGTTCTGAATACCGGCTATAGTTCTCATAATATTCGGTGGGCAACAGGCAACAGAAAACCAAGGTTTTCGTTCTATATCACCTTTGCTTGTAAGAGGATTTGTGTAGAAAAAGGAAGAGCCATCCATTCCAATACCACTCAAGGCTCCATTGTAAAGTGTCCATTCTAAGAGATCGGCATATTGCAATTCGCCTGTTGCCAGTAACATTCGCCAGTTCCACATGACGCTAGCTATCTGGGCACAAGTTTCATTATGAACATGCAAATTAGGAAGTTCATAATCTTCTCCAAAAGCTTCTCCCCTAAAATAAGGCTCATCTCCGGTTTTTGCGATACGAAGTTTAGGAGTTGCCCCGACTCCCCCGGTAATATGAATTCTTTTAGTGGTCATATCATTCCATAAGCGGACGAGGGCTTTGAAAAGAGGTATATCACCAGTTTCCATGTAAAGATCGGTAGCTCCAGCCAAGAAGTAAAGTTGACGAACTGCGTGTCCGGCAACTCGTTTAGCTTTACGTATTGGGATGTGATCTTGATGATGGGATTCACCTCCGAGTAATCCCTTTCCCCGTTGATTTATAAAAAACTCAGCAAGATCGAGATATTGCTTCTTATCCGTCACGCGATACAACTCTATTAAACCCATTTCGATAACTGGATGTCCACAAGGTTCTTGTTTCAAATCCGGACCAAAGATGGTGTTGATATAATCTGCAAATCTGATGGCTGTATTAAGAAGGTCAGTTTTTCCAGTTGCTCGATAATGTGCAACAGCAGCTTGAAAAAGATGACCAGCACAATAAAGTTCATGACCATAAATCATATCATTCCATTTTGCAACTGTACGATTTAGCTGGAAGAAAGTATTTATATACCCATCAACTTGTTGAGATGAGGTAATAAGTTCTACAGCTGCAAAAACTAAAGATTTGATTTTCTTATCTGAGTTGTCAATAATCAAATATAACGATGCAGCTTCCAACCATTTGTAAAGGTCGGAATCGGCAAACCACTTACCTTGGAATGTTCCAGTTTTTTGACCTGCAACAATTCTGAAATTCTCAATATTATGATTTTTTTCATTTTCATTATAACCATGAAGGAGTGCCGTCCGTAAAGTTTCTCTTTGAAACCTATTCCAGAAGCCACCTTCTAGAAAATTGACAGCATTAAGAGGTAAAGAAGTGAGTCTCTTGTTTGGACTATTTGAAGAATCAGCAATTACCAGATTTCTTTTATAATTCATAATTTACTCCCAATATCATATTCATCCGTTATTTAGTTAGCAATAAATAGATGCCATTTGTTTCTAATAGTGTCAGCCTACTTGAATCCGACAAGTTTATTATACAACCAATCTTTTTGGAAATCCAGCAATATATTTATGATTCATGTTTCATGATTCATGTTTCATGAAATAAAACTTGACTTATACTATCCGACGTTCTATGATCAAAGTCAAGGAGTTATCTCAATGGCTATGATAAAACGTGAAAATCTGAATTCAAAAGTATATGAAATTCTGAAAGAGATGATCTCAAATGCTAGATTTGAACCGGGCGCCAGGGTCAATGTTGAAAAATTGACAAAAGAAATTGGAACTAGTCGTACCCCTATATGGGAAGCTATCAGAAGACTGGAACAAGAAGGACTTGTTGTTCATTATCCAAACAAAGGTACATATATGAATGCACTCACAGCTGAACAGGCTCTTGATCTGTATGCCGTTCGTGAAGTGCTTGAAGGGATGGCGGCAAAACTAGCTGCAACAAGAATAAGTGATGATACAATTCGAAGGCTCGAAAAGTGCTTAGAAAAACAAAAGAAGATAGTTCTAAAGAAAGATGTTGTGACATATTCCCAAAATGATTTTGAATTCCATGCTCTCATTTATGAAGCAAGTGGGAATGAATTTCTGCGTGAGCAATTGGAAGGAATAAAAAATAAAATGAGACCTTTGGGCATACATTTTGAGGACTCTTTAAATATGTTTTTTGATGATCATATTGAAGTTCTTGAAGCATTGCGAAATAGGGATGAACTAAAAGCCGAAATCGCTTTAAAAAATCACAATCAGCACATGATGGAAATTATCCGCGGTAAAATTCCAGCAAATTGAAAGCGAAAGAGGGTTTAGATATCGGTTGATACTATAAATAGAGGAGGATTGAATGGGAAAAATTCCAAAGGAAAAAACAGCAATAGTACTGATAGAAGCGCAAAATGATTTTCTGACCCCCGGTGGAACGATGTATCAGTATATTGCTGAACAGCTTGAAAAAAGAAATGTAATAGCAAATTTACAGAATCTTTTAACAGAGGCCAGAGGAAAGGTAAAAATAATCTATTTACCTTTCCAGGCATTCAAACCTGGGTTTCCAGAGTTGAAACCAGGTGGGCCAGGGACTGAAGGTTTAAGAGGGTTGGAAATGAGCATGAAAGCTGATTGGGGTACGGGAGCTTGGCTGGAAGGAACGCCAGGACCGGAAATTATCGATCAGCTGACACCGCAGCAGGGCGATATAATTATCAGAGGTAAACTGACATTGGATGCATTTCACTCGACAGCCCTCAATTATATTCTACGGGCTAATGAAATCGAATATGTGGCCTTCACTGGTTTTCATACCAACTGGTGTGTCGAATCATCAGCTCGTTCTGCCTACGACATGGGGTACAGAGTAATGGTGATCAAGGATTGCACTGCTACAGATACAGATCGCGAACAGGAATACGCAGAAGAGGTTATCTTCCCACGAATAGGGAAAGTGCTAACAGCGGATGAATTCCTACACTCACTTGTGTGAGGAGCCGGGAAATTCAATTACTAGTATCTAACATAGATAGCTTTCAAAAATTAATAAAGAGGAAGCTTTTTTAGAGAAATTTAGAAAAAATTATTTTTAGGAGAAAATGTATGAAAAAGAAATGGCATCTTATCAGTTTGATAATGATAGTTGTATTGAGTCTTGCAATGCCGGTGTTTGCCGGAGCGGAGCAAGAAGAGGCGCCTGAAATAGCTGGAAAGAAAACAGTAGAATTGGAAATTTGGACTTTCATTGGATTGCATGAGAACTTCTATGAAGAGATGGCTAAATCGTTCAATGAAGAAAATACTGATGTTGAAATTGTAGTGAAAACCAGCAATATACCGATGAATCAAATGCACGATCAGTTGCTTCTTAGTTTGGTTTCAGGATCCGGAGCACCTGATATTGTTGATGTAATGATTAAATGGTCAGGTTTATTCTTTAAGTCAAACCCGGAATATTTTGTGAATTTGAATGACATTGTTGCTAATCATAAGGATGTATTAAATGCCGAAATACTTCAGCAGTTCAGTGATCCTGACCTCAATGTTCTTGGAATTCCATTTCACCTTGGCGCAGGGGTTATGTTCTACAATAAACCTGCTTTTGATGAAGCCGGAATCGATATTGATGAAATTAAATACTGGTCCGACTGGGTTGAAGCTGGTAAGAAATTACACGATCCAGATAATGGTGTCTGGTATACAGCAATGCAGTATGCATTTGCCCGTGAGTATCTGCTTTTGACTATGCAGAAGGGTGGCTATATGATAGATCCACAAGGAAATATTACTATGGATGAAGAACCTTCGGTTGAAGCACTGCAGTTTATTGTCGATCTCCTAATGAAGGAAAATATTGCTGAAATTGCCCCAAATGGTTCGGTATATGACCAAGCTTTCTTTGAATTGATGAATAAGGGTGGTGTTTTAACCATTCCTCATGCATATTGGTATACCTCACGGTTTAGGACTTTTATGCCAGATCTTGCTGGAAAAATAGCTGTACGTCCTCTTCCAATCTGGGAGGATGGAGGTATTGAAACAGCAAGCATGGGTGGAACGGGAACAGCTATTACTGCTCAATCGAAGAATCCAGATGTTGCTAAAAGATTTATCGAATATTGTAAACTTTCATATGAAGGAAATGTAAAAATCGCGACTTATCTTGGGTTTGACCCACTTCGCTCAGATGTTTATGATGATCCTCGAGTGGCAGTTCCGGATCCCTATTTCATGAATGAAGTTATTATAAAAGTAGTTAAAGAAGGAATGGACAACTTTGTTGGGAAACCAGTCTGGCCGTTATCGACTGATATTCAGACAGAAATCAGTCGTGATCTTCTCCCTGCAGTTTTAACAGGCAAACAGGAAGCGAAAGAAGCTCTATCAGACCTAGCTGAGAAATTTAGAAATCAGAAATAGTCGAACAATATTAATTTATGGGTGGCAGTAATGTACTGCCACCTCTTTCATCAAGTTAAATCAAGTGTTTGTAATTATCACATTGCTATAAGGGAAGCAGCATGAAATGTTTACCGAAAAAATCAAATAATATAGTTGGACGAATTATCAATCCTCAAACTGCGCCGTACCTATTTATTTCTCCATTCTTGATACTTTTCCTTATTTTTATGGTGTATCCCATTTTTCATTCGCTCTATTTGAGCTTGTTCCATTTCAAAGGAATTCAGAATAAAACTTTTGTAGGTTTGAATAACTACATTTCCCTTTTCAAGGATAATAGATTCAGGATGGCTTTGTTCAATACTACCTACTTTGCTGCTGGAATGGTGGTGCTGACATTGATTGTCAGTTTCCCTCTCAGTTTAGTGCTTAGCTCAAACAAGTTTCCCGGTCATAAGGGCTTTCGCCTGATTTACTTTCTACCGATACTTACCTCACTGATCGTTGCTGGAGCAGTATTCAAGTTAATATTTCTGGATAGCGAAGCTGGATTGTTAAATTCTATACTTAGATTTTTCTCCATAAAACCTCAAAAGTGGTTGCTTGATGATTTCTGGGCGATCAATTCTGTTCTTATAATGGCCTTCTGGCGCAGGATGGGTTTGAATATAATGTATTTTGTTGCAGGAATTCAGAGTTTGCCCAGTGATGTCTACGAATCTGCAATGATGGACGGAGCCACAACGTTCCAAAAACTTCGATACATCACGATACCGATGATGAAACCGATAATTTCGTTTGTACTAATTATCACCTTGATTTATGCATTTCTTGCATTTGATGAGATTTTTGTTCTGAATCCTGCAGGAGCAATGGACTCACCACAGAACAATATGGTCACTATGGGGTATCATTTGTATGAGTCGGGGTTCCAGCTTTTTAAATTCGGTTACGGATCAGCTATTGGATTCATGATGACTTTGATAATCCTTGGATTTTCAGTATTCCAATTGAAACTACTGGGAGCATTTAAGTCTGAATAATAATTTTGAAATATACAGTCTATTTGCCCGTATAGGACGGAATTATACATCGAGCACTACGGAATTCGTTTAGCCAAGGAGAAACAGTATGGTTCAGAGCAATAAACAAAGGGTAGGAACAACAATACTCATTATTCTCATGACAGCTTTATCAATTATTGTTCTGTTTCCGTTTTACTGGATGCTAATATCCTCTTTCAAGGAAATTGGTCGTATCTTCAGCACTCCGATCGATTTCATTCCCAAACCTTTCACTCTGGCAGGTTATCAAAGACTAATCACTGAAACTCTCTATGGAAGGTGGTATCTGAATAGCTTGATCATTACCGTTCTGTATACTACTCTCGCTATTTTTTTCAGTACTCTTGGAGGTTTTGCCTTTGCGAAATACTCCTTTAAGTACAAGAATATTTTGTTCATTATTGTTTTATCATCGATGATGATACCTCTCCATGGAATTCTGATACCGCTGTTTCTAGTACTTGTGAAGTTGGGCTGGATTGATACATTCCAGGGAGTTATAATCCCATTTGCTGCAAGTCCTTTCGGAATATTTTTTGTCCGCCAATATTCTTCGAGTATTCCGGATGAACTACTTTATGCAGGTCGTATCGATGGCTGTTCTGAGATATCCCTTTATACAAAGATAATGCTTCCCCTTCTTAAACCAGCAATTGGCGTGCTAACTATCTATTTTTCTATGATATGCTGGAATTGGTTTGTCTGGCCTTTAGTGGTTATAAGGAATTCTCTCAATTTTCCGCTGAATGTGGGATTGGCAACATTTATCACCCAATATGAAATTCGGTATGATGAAGTCATGGCAGGTGCTGTTCTATGCACTTTGCCCCTCGTTGTCATATTTGTAACTATGCAGAAACAGTTTGTAACAGGTTTGACTGCTGGGGCTGTGAAGCAGTAAGACTGAGAGATACTCGGCATTTTAGTCGATTGTTTAAAAAGTACAGTCTGCATGGATTCCTTAAGCGAACCAGAAGTAGTGATTTTTTGAAACAAGGTGAACATAATGAAACATGTAAAACTTCTCATTCATCCACAATTTCAGATTGGAGAAGTAGATCCACGAATTTTTGGCGGTTTTTTGGAACACCTAGGTCGGGCTATATATGAAGGAATTTTTGACCCCGACAATCTGCTTGCAGATATCGACGGGTGCAGATCTGATGTGATCAACGCCTTACGAGATTTGAAACTATCTATTGTACGTTATCCTGGAGGGAACTTTGTTTCTGGATATCACTGGATGGATGGCGTTGGGTTGCAGGAAAAACGACCTGAAAATTTAGAACTTGCCTGGAAAAGTATTGAGCCTAATAGATTTGGCACAGATGAATTTATAAGTTTATGTCGAAAAATGAACTGGGATCCAATGCTAACAGTTAATCTTGGCACAGGGACTCCAGAGGAGGCTCGAAATTGGGTGGAGTATTGCAATGGAACCGTTGGGAAGTATGCAGAAATGCGTCGGAAAAACGGATATTCCGAACCTCATCACGTACCACTTTGGTGTTTGGGCAATGAGATGGACGCACCATGGCAGCTAGGCCATATGCCAGCTGAAATGTATGCAGTCAAGGCAGAACAGGCGGCTAGAATGATGAAAACCGTTGACCCGACCATTGAGCTAGTCATAGCGGGATCCTGCCTCCCTTCGATGAAAACCTATATGGATTGGGATCGAAAAGTACTTGAATATTCGGGTGATATAGTCGACTACATCGGATTTCATAGATATGTCGAAAATGAAGATGAAACGGTTCCCAATTTCCTAGCAGTTACTAACTCAATTGATCGGCAGATACAGGATATGGATGCAGTATGTCGTTTCTCCCAGGCTAAATTGAAAAGTAGTCACAGGGTCTATCTTTGTTTTGATGAGTGGAATATCTGGTATCGTAATCATGAAATTCATGGAGCATGGGGACAGGCTCCCCACTTGTTGGAAGAAGTATATAATTTTGAAGATGCGCTTGTTGCCGCCGGTTTTCTGTTGAGTTTTATACGGCATGCTGATGTATTGAAAATAGCCAATGTCGCACAGCTTGTTAATGTATTGGCACCTATTCTAACAAAAGCTGACAGTATCTGTCTTCAGACAATTTTCTGGCCATTTGCAATGATATCCCCACTGGCACGTGGAGTGTCACTGCAGGTTATATATGATGGCCCCAAATATAAGAGTAGAAAATATGGAGATACATTAGTTGTTGATCATGCAGTAGTGATGAATAACAAAACCTTAAGTATTTTTCTGATTAATAAAGATGATGTAGATATTTGTGAAGTTAGCATTAGCTTGCAGGAATTCAATGTTTCTTCAATAATTATGTCAAAGATTTTAACTGGAGTAAATGCAAAGGCTGAAAACACATTTGACAATCCAAATACAATAGTTCCGAAAGATTTTTATAACTACCAGTTAAATTCTTCAGGAAATCTTATTGTCTTATGTCCTCCCATATCGCTAATTTGTTTGTCTGTTGAGTAATTTGTTGATTCTAAGTAACGATTCCTTATTAACACTGTATTTTCGTGTTACCAGAATTGTTACCAGATCATGATCAATAAAGATTTGCTCAGCAGAAACTTTTTGGTGTGAGGGTTGCGGGCTGTTGCCCCTGGTCAGTCGGTCGTGCTCTATGACGGTGACATCGTACTCGGCGGAGGGGTAATTGAGAGTTGACTTGGCTTGGTTTGAAGTATACCATGTAAATGTCTGAATGTTTAAACCTATATGGAGAATCTTCAATGAGCCAGATCGATCGAAATAAACCACTTCCCCTGCAGCACCAGCTCTATATCGAACTCAAGAAATGGTTCACCGAAGATTTTTCGGTGAACGAGTCACTTCCCACTGAGGTTGCCATTGCTGAAAAGTATTCGATATCTCGCGGTACAGTGCGCATAGCCCTTGATACCCTTGTGAAGGAGGGGATTATTACCCGTATCCCTGGTCGGGGCAGTTTCCTTAATACGGATTACTTTATCCGGCTGAAGAACTATAAAATAGGGATAATTCTTTCAGATATTGATTTTTTCAGTAACTCAATCTGGGAATATGTGTGGGCAAACCATCTGGAAATTATAAACGGGATAATCAGTAACGGGCATGACTACAATATCACCGTAGTCCTTCTTTCAGAGAAACATTTTTCCCAAACGGATAACGAAAGATTTCATGGTTATATTGTATGGCCGTATGTACATAATGATGTAATTAAGCAGTTGGAAAAACCGCATGTGCTGCTTAAATATAAGATTGATATGAAAAGCGGATTTGCCCAGATAGCTGAGGATGTGGTCAAACAGCAGTATCAGCACATCGGTTTCATCGGTTTTACAGCCGGCGGGCGGATTGAGGTGATGAACGAGATATTCAAGGCCCATGATATGCCGGAAATTCCTGAGGACTGCATTGTTGAGTGCGGTGGAAGCCAGAGAGAGGCATATCGGTCCTGTATGAACATTCTGCAGGCAAATCCTGATATTGATTGTATTATCTGCTCTACTGACCTGCGCGCACAAGGCGTTGTCGCCTATCTGCATGAGCTGAATATACCTATTCCTTCCCAGACAGCGGTGTACGGATTTGATGGTGCTGAACGTGACACTACGATTTCCGATCCATTTACCACATGTATCTTTGACTGGTCCTATCCCGGCTTGTTTGGCGTGCAGAGCATAAGGGCTGCATTGGACAGCCAGGAACTTCCTGTGTTTATTCCTTCAAAGGGCCGGCTGGTGAAGCGCAACTTCTCCTAGATTCAGGATACTGCTGTGTAATCATTCCGGGATATTTACAACGTACTCATAAAATTCATACCTTATATTCTTTGTATCAAGTATCAGTATTAGTTTCAGTAATGACATTATAATTTAAAGAGTTAAATGTATAAACAAATAAATATTTAAATATATGTTGTGTTCTGTGAGAATCTATGCTAAATTGGATCAAAACAATAAGGAGCATGCAATGAAAAAATTACTCATGACATCGATTTCGATAGTTCTTCTACTCATGATGGTTTCAACCGTACTGTTTGCAGGGGGACAGGAAGAAGCCTCAGGTGAAGCCGAAGTTACAACTATTCAGTACTGGAGCTGGGATCCTGAACTTAAATCCAGGAATGAAGCAATGATTGAAAAGTTCGAAAGTGAGAATCCGAGTATCAAAGTTGAGATGACTACTGTAGAGCCAAGTGAATACTGGACAAAAATCAGGATAATGGCTAACCAGAAGAATTTACCGGACGTATTTAATCTTAGTGCCGGGTATGTGGAAGAGTGGTCAAGCAAGAATCTACTGCTGGATCTGACCCCATATATTGATACTTCCCTTGATAAAGATGCGTTCTACATGAACTTGTTTGACGGCGTGAAGGAAATATCAGGGCAGGATGCCTATTATGCATTCCCATATGCACTGGTGACAACCTGTCTCTATTACAATATGGACATGTTTGATGAGGCCGGTGTAGCGTATCCGGATGAGAACTGGACATGGGATGATTTCCTGGATGCAGCACGGAAGCTCACCAAGGATACTGATGGAAATGGTTCAATAGATCAGTGGGGATACTGGTTCTATGGTCGATATGCCCATATTGAGTCCTGGGTATATGCAAATAACGGACGCCTGATTGATCGTGGTTCAATGAAGTTTGCACCAGACAGCAATGCAATGGAAGCCCTGGAGTTTCTTACAGGTCTTGTACTTGATGAAAAAGTAGCACCTGCGAAAAAAGATATGTCCGCTTTCAGGCAGCAGGATGTGTTCCCACAGGGAGCAGCTGCAATGTTTGTTGATGGTTCCTGGAATATTGACAACAACAGGAATGTTGCCGGTGACAGTATCAGGTGGGGCATAGCCGAACTGCCAATTGGTCCTAATGGAGATGGTTCATTAACCTACGGCTGGCCGGACTCCCTGGCGATTTCACCCACAACAGATAATCCGGAAGCTGCTTGGGAATTTACAAAGTTCGCTGCCGGTGAAGGACTTTCAATGGATATGGTGATGGCTGGAAAAATACCCTCATACAAGGCTCTGACTGAATCTGCGGATTTTCTGGAAACTGGAAAGCAGCCTGCCAATAAAGATCTCCTCATCAAGCAGGCAGCAGAGACTCTGAGAACCTCCTTTACTCTCAGCTGGGGCGAATGGAGAGGATACGGTGCTGCCGAAGCACTTGGTTTTAACGGGATAATTGACGGTGTCATCGACGGTCAGCTGAGTTTCAGTGAAGCCATTGATATGGCAAATAAGAATATTAATGTTGTATTGGAAAGGAATTATACTAAATAAGAAGATATTTCCCGGTTAGTGCACTGATATCAAGGGGAGCATGACTCCCCTTGATGCAGTTTACTGGGATGAATGAGGGTGACGGTGAAAAAGAAATCATTGAAATGGTATTCCGGGCGGGATCCCTGGCTCTTTCTAATTCCTACGCTGTTAGGACTGTTTGTATTTCGCTTAATTCCTATAGGGGCGTCATTTATTATAAGCTTTACCAGGTGGGACATTATTTCCACTCCATTGTTTATGGGGTGGGGTAATTATGCTGAGCTGCTTAAAAGTCCCTCATTTCATCAAGTATTTAAAAATACTTTTATTTTTTCCCTGATTTATGTGGCAGGTGTAATCGTGTTCGGTTTGCTGCTGGCAATACTGCTGAACAGAAAAATGAAGGGTATCAGTTTCTTCAGGTCGGCTTTTTATACACCTGTGGTGACATCAGCGGTAGCTGTCGGTATTGTATGGACCTGGATGCTGAGCCCAAAATACGGAATACTTCCCATACTTCTTGAAAAGCTGCATATCACTTCTCCCTATTGGCTTGGGGATCCCGGCATTGCCCTTGTCACAGTTGCGATGATCCAGGTCTGGAAGATGTCCGGTTATTATATGATTCTTTTTCTTGCTGGGCTCCAGCTTATTCCTGAATCCCTGAATGAGGCTGCACTTATTGACGGTGCTGGGAAATGGAAGGTATTTTCCCGTATAACCTTGCCTCTTCTTTCCCCGACTACATTCTTTGTACTTATCGTATCAGTTATTGATTCCTTCAAGAACTTTGAACTTATTTATGTAATGACAAGGGGCGGACCGCAGAATTCCACCAATACACTGGTTTATGATGTGTATCTCAACGCATTCAACTACTACCGCATGGGATATGCCTCTTCGCTTGCCTATGTGCTGCTTGCGATTATAGCAATTTTTACCTTTCTCAATTTTTACGGAAAAAAGAGATGGGTGCAATATCAGTACTGACAGAAAGGAGGCTTGTATATGAAGTATGTAAACAAGGTGATAGTGTATATTGTACTAATTCTTGTATCAGTAATAATGATTTTCCCCTTTCTCTGGATGGTGCTGAACTCTTTCAATTCAAGTTCCAATGTATTTTCCATTCCTCCCACGGTTATTCCCGATCTCCTGTTCAAGGAGGGCATGTTTCAGAATTATCAGCGTGTCCTGGATGAGTTCAGTTTCGGAAAATTCACTATTAACAGTTTTATTGTTGCAGGATCCAGTGCATTTGGTCAGGTAATAACCTGTACTCTTGCAGGATTTGCCTTTGCGTTGATGAAATTCAGGGGAAAGAATATCATTTTCGCACTGCTGCTCGGGACTATGATGGTGCCGATACAAGTGACAATTATCCCTGAATTCTTTCTCATGATGAAACTTAACTGGCTGGATTCCTTTGCCCCGCTTATTATTCCGTCACTCCTGGTGGGATCGTTCGGTACATTTATGTTTAAGGAGTTTTTCGAGAGCATGCCGAAGGCGCTGCTTGATGCAGGGGCAATTGATGGTGCCGGGTCTTTTATGATGTACTCCAAGCTGTATCTTCCCCAGAGCTCTGCGCAGATTGCCACACTTTTCATCATCGCCTTCATGAATAACTGGAATGATTTGCTGCGGCCGATTCTCTATATCAATAGTGAGCGGCTCTATACTGTGACTATGGCATTAACACAGTTTAAGTCACAGTATACTGCAAAATGGAATCTTCTGCTAACCGGCGGGGTGCTGTCTATTATCCCGCTGCTCCTGATATATATATTCCTCCAGCGATTTATCATTCAGGGAATAGCTTCAACAGGTACAAAAGGGTAACCCATGCAGCTTCACTCATCGTATTCGGACACCTATCACGGGACAGTGTCAAAGGTGTTCACCAGCAAGTTTGATTCAGGTGAAATAACACGATTCCAGATAATAAGTTTTCCCCTTAATCACAGGCTGATCCCCGTACGTAATACTTTTTCCCCTCAGGTGCTGGATTCTGTTTCTACGTTGTGCAGGAATCACCTTATGCCGAAACTACCGGAACTTGGGCTGCTGGTACTTACTGTTCTCCCAAAGGGGGCTGTACTGCCATTCCCAAGATATTCAGAAGATGGAACGGTTTTTCTCAGTGATCAGGCAAGGAACAGGTACTGGCTGAATCGCTGTCTCAAGGATGGTGCCATTGTAAAAGATGGTGAACGGCTAAGGTCAAGGCAGCCGGATGTCCAGGAATTCCTTGAGCTTCTGTATCGAACGAATTCCATCAGAACACTTGTATCCGACAGTGGCAGTGCCCATATGGCTATCACAGTTTCTCCGCGCCTGGGATATTTGAATTCCCATTTCTCGCATCGTAGGATTGTACTGAACAGTCACTTTTTCCTTATGGACCTTACTGATCTGGATTCGGTTTTTGACTGCATGGGAGAGCCTTACGGACTTTCAGCCAGCGGTGGGGAAATCTTTCAGCCTCCCCTGTATAGTCGTTCCGCACTGTTTTACGATCATTCTTCCGTTTCAATATCTACTGTTGGGATTCGTGATACTGAGATATATGTTGACGACCGGAAAAGGGTTCATGGAGATAACTGTGAAGTCTACTTACGTCCTGAAATGGATATTTCCCCTATCCAGCAAGGTCTCGACCTGGCGATCGTAAACAGGGAAATAGTCGGGTACAAAAAGGGAGGGGGCCTTTCTCTGCCTGAGGCAGGCTATGTCCTTCACCTGAACAGCTCTCAGATTCCTGATCATTTGCAGGTGCGTTATTCGATGTCGCAATTAAGCGATTTCGGGGTTCAGGCTGGACCAGCCATGATTAAGGATTCGGTAAGTATTGAGGGATTTGAGGAACCTTACTATCACGGCGAAGGGATATATTATCCTCCCACGGGATTCCCTTTATGCTGGGATACCGGGCTGGCAGCGAGAATGGGATTAGGCGTGAGGAAGGGAAAACTTGTTATCGTTTGGGTTGAGGGAAACAAGCCTGCAGTGTATAGGCCAGGTATCGACAGCCGTGGATTTTCACTTGCTGAATTTACCGAGACTACCAAGATGGCCGGGATTGAACAGTGTGTCAATCTTGACGGTGGAGGGTCATCGCAATTGGGTCTCGGCCAAAACAGGGTGTTGAGAATTTCTGACAGGGATTTCATGACCGGCGAGGACTTCGAGCGTCCCGTGCCTACAGGATTGATTTTAGATTTGTAACTGAACAGTGTGCTTCCATAATAAAATAAATATTTGCAAAATCATTTATATATAGTCCCCAGGGAAAACAAAAGGATTGTGGCTGGATTTATTCTATTATCTGCAGCATTTCTTTCTGCCGCTTAATAGACATAAACCATATTAATTATTACAGCGTCCTGGAAACGGGTTCCAACTCCAGGACGCTATGGCTCAATTTTTTAAAGAAATTACGACGATATCATGATATTCGATTTTAGGAACATCAATTTTGACATCATTCCCTACAATACAAGGATTAAACCTTGGTAAGAACAATGAGTATGACATCTCTTGTGAAAGTAAAAACCAGGCAAAAGCCATATAAATAGATTATTTTACCTAATTTGCTCAATAACAAACGTACACAAGGTTTTCGGTTAAAAGTTGAAAAAAGCAGAGTGAATGGATTGGCAGTATACCCAATACAAAAGCTCTGGACATTGACAGATACTGATATGAACAAGTTGATTAATTGGAAAATACACCTGGTACCGAAACATCTCAATCTTTATCTAACAAAAAAGATAAAGCATTTATTCTACGTATCCCATCGTAATCTGCTTCAGGATCATCATCAAGTGTTAGAATGAATTTGGGATAATGATCGTTTATTTTTTGCAAGGAAGCCAGTTCTCGTTTTAAAGTCGATTCTTCTCTCACGGTGGCGGCAACTTGATAATAGATAGTACTTTCTTCATTCATTGCTACAAAATCAACTTCCAGGTCGCCAACTTGCCCCACATATACATCATACCCTCGTCGAATTAATTCCAGATAAATTATGTTCTCAAGAATGTGACCTATATCAGTATTTCTTTGTCCTAACAGCATATATCTAAGACCAATATCTACAACATAATATTTTTCCAGGGTTTTTAGATATTGTTTGCCTTTAATGATATATCTTTTCGCTTTATATATAATGAGACTATCACTTAAAGCTTTAACATATTTCTCAACAGTTATAGAATTTGATTCCTTAAACAACTATTATTGGTTTTTATGGAATTTAACCCGTTTTTTAATTTGCCCGACAAAGCAGGCATTTGAATGCGATTCACAAAAAACATGTCGTTGTTTGCATGGAGAGGTGCTATACTTTACAAGTTGTTTTAATGAGTGTTCTTACAGAATGATATACGTTTAATAGAAATACCAAAAGAATATATTATTTGACGGAAAAAGCACGGAGGGAAAATGCAGCATCTTCTGCCTCTATATCTTATATTATGTATATTACCTGGGATAGCAGCACTAACAGTGTTATCAGCATTAGTCACACGCTTTAGAAACAGAGGTTTAACCTATTATCTTATAGCCTACAGCTGCTTCACCGTCTCTATCCTTATTAATTTGGTGATGTTCTATCTTGGTATAAATATATCTAAAGAGCTTTCTTACGGTATTTTTATGCTCATAATTATTGGTATTCCTTTTTCCACACTCATGCATACGATGTTGCCGCTGGCTGTTAATGAGGCAACAAAACCACCAGGAAAACGTCTGATAGATGGGATTATCATCCTGCTGTCTGTAGTCGAATTAGGTTTATTCTGTACCCCTCTCCTGATGGAATATTCAGGAGAAACCCATACCATAATATTGGGGCCGCTTTTCCCTTTCGCTAACACCCTACAAATGATAAGTATCAGCTATTCAATTGTAATAATTATCATCCTGCGAAAAAATATTACCAATACTATCGCAAGAAAATATATCCTCACACTCATAATCATAATTGCGGCATTTTTACCGGCTATCGGGTATGATCAGTTTCTCTTCACCGGGGTAAAATCTATTAACATCGTTCCCATAGAAGTTATCCTTTCACCAATACTCTATGCGGTACTTTCCCTGGTAACCCTGATTTTCGGGATACGTATTTTGAAGACTCCAGTAAAGCTTGAACTTTCTGCAAATGCACAGATTCAGGAGACTTGGCAGCCCATGCAGCCATCACTTGAAACTAAAATTCATGATCTGGCAGAAAGTGCAGGCTTATCAGATCGGGAGATTACGATAATTCCGCTTATAAGCAAAGGCTTGGGAAATAAACAGATTGCTCTTGAATTACATATATCTTCCAAGACGGTAGGAAATCATATATACAATATCTATCGAAAACTCAATATAACAAGCAGATATGAACTGCTTGCTCTTCTAAAATGAGAAAAATTGCCTCTTTTGGGTACATTTACCCATACGTTTGAGGACAATTCCCCATTTTTCATACCCTTTTGCGATGGTAACCTTGGTTTATCACAACGCAAGGAGTTATGAATGAAAAGATTATTGGTATCTATGTTACTTGTTTTAAGCTGTGCTGCATTATTTTCGCAAACACCGGAAATGAGTACAAAAAGTTTGGAAACATCCAGAAGTATGTTTTCCTTGGTACACAACAACCGTGGTCAGAATCTCAAAAAACAGTAAATGACAAAGGGGAAATTCTATGAAAATAATAATCAGATCAATAATAATAGTAATAATAGTAAGCTTTCTCGTATTGATATTTTGGACTCTGGCAGGTTGTAGAAGCATATCAGGGGATTTGGAAAATGCCGCAATGATTAGTCAGCAAGAACCAATTGAGGTTCTGATTGATACTATACAGAAAGAGATGACGGAAAAAAAGATCACCGGCCTTTCCATAGCCGTTTCAGACTCTACCGGAACAGTATGGACAAAAGGATTTGGTCTCTCGAATAAAAAGAGTGGTACTGAATTCACGGAAACAACAATATCAAATGTAGGATCGGTATCAAAATTAGTTACGGCGGCGGCAGTTATGCGGCTTGTAGAGATGGGGTTACTGGATCTTGATGAACCGGTAACAACCTATATTCCGGAATTCAAACCTTTGGGTATGGATACCATTGGGAACCCCATAACTGTCCGTATGCTGCTAAACCATGAGTCCGGGCTTGAGTCGGATGCCTTCCATGACTTTTTCCTGGGGTATGAAGCACCGGAAGATTTTCCTTATAGTTACCGAAGAGCTATTGATGCTGTTAACCAGAGCGGGGTAGTCCGTAAACCCTATGAGATGTTTTCCTACTGTAACCTGGGATATTCTTTACTAGGTGTTATTGTGGAAAGAGCTCAGGGAGCGGGTTTTCAGGAATCAGTAAAGAAATTGGTTTTCGATCCCCTGGGAATGGACGATTCATCATTTAATAGAGATGAAATTCCGTCAGACCGGATGGCAATGGGCTATTTGGCAGGGAAACCGGAAATGGTACCCTATATTCGCGACATGCCTGCAGGGAGTCTTAATACTACCGCAATAGATATGGGGATTTTTCTTCAGAGCATGCTTGCTTCGTATAACTCCGGTGAAGGTCTGCTTTTACCTGAAACTGTCAATGAGATGTTCCAACCCTCAAATGAGGACGTTCCCTTTGATTTGGATTTTCAAGTAGGTCTGACCTGGTGGGTTGTTGATCTGCAGAATCTACCCGGGGAGTTTATAGTGGGCCATGGAGGGGATCTGCCTCCTTATCATTCTCTGGTAATTGTTCTTCCCAAACGGGATATATCAGTATTTGTAATGGTCAATTCCGTTGAAGGTGTCGGTTCTTTCAGTCTTACAGAAATAGTGATGGAAACTGTTCGAACCTTTTTGGACTTAGAAGGACAACCTGCTATTCCTGTATCTCCGGAGAAAAGCCCGATTGTAGAAATCCCGGCAGCTCTGAAAGCAAATCTTCCCGGCTATTATGCTTCACCCGTGGGTCTTTCTGAAATAAAAATATCAGGAAATAAACTTAAAATATACACCTTTAATAAATGGTTTGATGTGTACTATCACGAAAACGATACACTGACCCTTGGTATAAAGTTGTTAGGTCTTATCCCCATAAAAATGCCTGTTTTCGATGAAATATCAATCAGTATGGAAGATATTGATGGAGATCCGGCTATCAATCTCAGAATTCAGGATATTTTGATAAGTCCTGCTGTAAAGATTGAACCACAGCCAATAGATCCCTCCTGGCTCTCAAGGATCGGGCGATATGAATCTTTACAATCTGAAGTTATGCCGCAATATACCGATTTCAAAATAGATAAGGATAAGAATAGCGGATTTCTCTGTCTCTATCTAAAAAGTAACGGAGAGTGGTCAAAATTCCCCCTGCAGACCATAGATTCGGACTCTGCAACATTAATGGGTATTGGGAGAGGACTCGGCGGATCTATCCGGGTTATGAGAGAAGCTGCCGGAGAAACGCTCAGTTTTCAAAATTTTAAGTTGAGGAAGTTGTAGTTTGATGTGGTGGTTGTGACGGTGTCAGTGGCAGTCTTTTTCAAGACTGCGTAATAGACCATTGCATAGTTACATAAAAAAGACAGGAGAAAATCCTGTCTTTTTATCTATCTTGGGCTGGGTACAACACCTTTCCGACGGGGGTAGTCTTTTTTTACTGCAGTACATTTATAGTATTTGAATTCTAATTATTAATAACAAATAAATAAACATTCAAAAATAAACCTACCTGCATTTTATGATATTAACCACAATTTGATAGTGCTATGCAATAATTATTTTTACTAAAAGTACGCTTATGTTTACCTTAGATTTGTAATGTCTTTTTATATACTTACCAAAAAACAAATTATATTTACTTTACATTCGATAAACCTTACTTTATATTTACCATAGAGGAAAAATTTGAAATTCACAAAAGAAATTATTAATACAATTAAAGAATTTATAGTAGAAAATATTGAAGATCATCCCAATAATATAGCTTCAGTTGTTATTGAACATTTTGGAATAACGAAACCAACAGTTTCAAAATATATTAATGAGTTAATTGTAGATGATAGCATAGTGAGAACTGGTAAAGGACGATATCCGAAATATCAGCTAAAAAAGGCAGTGTTTGAAATAAAAAAAATAATATCAGATTCTCTTGAAGAAGATGTTATTTGGAGAGAAGAGATTTCTTTTAAAATTAAACATTTACCAAAGAATATTAGATCAATTTGTCAATATGGGTTTACTGAAATGGTAAATAATGTAATTGATCATTCAGAGGGAAAGCAGCTTACTATTACAGTATCGATTTCTGCAAATAATGTGGAATTTATGATTAAAGACGATGGTATAGGAATTTTTAATAAAATACAGAAAGATCTAAATCTTGATGATCCCAAGCATGCCATTCTTGAATTAGCTAAAGGGAAATTTACATCTGATCCCGAGAATCATACAGGTGAAGGGATATTTTTCTCTTCAAGAATGTTTGATTCATTTGTTATTGTTTCACGTGAACTTCGTTTTGTTGGTAATACTGCTTCGCGTGATTGGCTGTTTGAAGATTGTAAATTAGATAATAAGGGGACTTTAGTTTTTATGAAAATATCAAAAACATCAACACTTGACATGGAGAGTATATTTAATGAATATTCTGATCCGGATAAAGTTCCCGGATTTCATCGAACTGTTATACCAGTAAAGTTGATGGAGTATGAAGGGGAGTCTTTAATATCAAGATCACAAGCGAAAAGGTTGATAAAAAGATTTGATCACTTTCTGGAAGTAATTTTAGATTTTGAAGGAGTTAAATTTATTGGACAGGCTTTTGCCGATCAGATATTTAGAGTTTTTGTTAACGCACATCAAAAAGTAAAATTAATAGCTATAAATACTATTGATGAAGTTCAAAATATGATTAATTATGTTAAATCCAATAAAGTTACTTAATCAAGAGATAACAAACCGCTAATAAGCCTTTCAATTATGGAAGGTCCTTTGAATAATGTTTCATAACATCAGTCAGAATTTAGTTGATGGGAAATATGTACAGGAATACTAAGAGAGATACACCTGTCAAGTAAATCCCACAAATCTGTAGTCAGCTCGTAGGATGTGCTCCGTCCCCCTGCTTCAGATTTTACAAGCAGACCAACTGCAACTAGTTCGTTAATGTCCCTCCCTGCTGTATAGGAAGTGCTTTTTGTCATCTTTGCCCACTTGGCAGT
>JABMQR010000317.1 GCA_013202335.1 Bacteroidota bacterium | reverse complement strand
TATGTGGACAGTGAAGGAATCATTTTTAATGAACCATCTGTAATTGCCGTGGAGTATGAGACGAATAATGTTATTGCTGTGGGACACAATGCTTCAAAAATGATAGGCCGGGGACACAATGGAATCAAAATTATAAGCCCGTTGAACCAGGGTGTTATATCTGATATGGATTCAGCAAAGCAGCTTATCGAGATCGCTTTGAAAAAAGTCGAGAGTGTGAATATTGATCTTAACACCTCCACTCTACTTATCTGCTGCCCTTCTGAAGTAACGCAGCTGGAGAAGAATTCGCTTATTGAGCTTGCTCTGCAGCTGGGTGTGCATGATGTATTCATTGAGGAAGAGGTAAAAGCAGGCGGGATTGGTGCCGGTCTGGATATTTACAGCAGTGATGGAACTATGGTTGTTGATATCGGCGGAGGGTCAACGGACATCGGGGTACTCTCTCTTGGTGATATTGTGGTGTCAGAATCTGTACGCGTTGCCGGAAATTATATTGATAATGAAATAATCAACCATCTTCAATATAAACACGGTCTCCTGATTGGAAAGAAAACCGCGGAAAGAATTAAAGAAGAAATTGGATCTTTACGGGAAAATATTGAAGTAGAGAAAACTACCTTTGCCAGCGGCAGAGATATCGTCAGCGGGCTCCCAAAAAAAATTACTGTTACTGAGTCTGAGATCCGCGATGTTATGATCGAACCCTTCGAAAGTATTGCCAATACTATCCTGAAAGTTCTTCAGAGAACTCCACCGGAGTTATCAGCTGACATTATTGTGAATGGGATTGTCATTAACGGCGGCGGGGCATTAATAGACGGAGTTGATGAATTCCTGAAAAAAAGAGTTACTCTTGATTTCCATTTATCAAAAAAACCTATGACAGCAATAGTTGAAGGGACTAAACTCCTTCTGAAAAACCGGGGTAGTTATTTTGTTAAGCCCACAGATTAATTATTAAAAATCCGGCTGCCGGACTGAATAAGATGAGCGGTCCGGCAGCCCCTTAGTCAAGATAATAAATTCAAAATTTATTATCTTGACTTCAGAAGTTTTTGATGAGATGCAATTTTGTTAAATATGAAGCACTGTTAATCATCAAAAACTTCACGTATTAAGACCAGTTAAAATTTCTAAAAAACAATGATCGGTTTTGTTACAACTATTTTCAACAATCTACATGAAGAGTGGTGATATTATGTTCCAATATAAACATTTTGCTTTAGCTTCTCTGCTACTGATTATAATTAGCTGGATTGGGCTTCCTGACCTTAATCAATTTGCAAAACTCATATCAGCAGCAGCAATACTAATCATCCAGACTCTTCTTATAGCCAAATACAACAGAAGGGATGCCCGGACTACGCTGAAAAAAAGAATTACCGGCCACTATCGGGACAAGCAGGTAGCAGACTATTTCTGTATGGCGCTGGAATACCAAAACTCAGGGAAATACCAGAATGTATTTGATAATAATTTTGATGTTAATTTTCATTATGAATTTTTCACAAAGCTGAAAAAGCGTTTTGGGAGAAATTATGTTCACAAATGGGATAGAAATCAAATAATAATCTGCACTGGTTTCAGCGATTTGAATATGGGTCTGGAAGAGAAACAGGATGAGCAGCTTGCCGTCACCCGGGAAGTAAGTAAATACTTCAAAGATCTTCTTAAAACTATGCCGATTGATAATAAACACTACATAAAACTTACCATCGGCACAGCATCTCAGGGAGTAAAGCAAGCAATTAACCATATGCTTGAGCTTATTGAGCTGGCGCAGTATACGAAGCTTATGGCTTATGAAGAGAATATCGGCTGCAAAATTGCTGATGAAACAATACGGGCAATGAAATCTGATGTTGATGAGTTTGTAACAACCATGGAAGAGAGTTTTATTCTTGATGAATTTAATCCCTTCTTTCAACCGGTGATCAATCTGAACAGCAACCAGATTGTAGGTTGTGAGAGTTTTGTACGATGGCAAAAAAACTCATACAGGATTATTGAGGCCCGAAAGTTCAAAGATGTTGCAAATGAGAAAAATTTAATAAAAAATATTGATCTCAGAGTAATAAATAAGACCTTTCGCTTTATCTGGAAATTACGTTCAGAGTCTCTTATCACGGATAAATTTATGGTGTATATCAATCTTAGTGCACACACTTTAAAAGAGATACACATCTCGCAGCTGACTGAGCTTGCCACTATGTACGGATTAGTACCTGAACTTATAGAATTTGATATTAAGGATGTCTCCCTGACAGAACCGTCTGTCATAAAATATGTATCAGAACTGAAAAAGGCTGGATTCAAAGTTGCAATTGATGCATTTAACACAGACACCTTTGCCTTAAAATCCTTCCTGCACAACGATTTCGATTCTATTAAGATTGACAAGTCTGTACTGGGTAAAGAGAAAAATGACAGCCGTCAATTTCTGCTCTATAAATCGATAGTGAGAATTGCACATGCAATGAAATTGAAAAAAATCCTGAAAGGGGTTGAGAATAAAACCCATCTCGATTTTGCCAGAAAATTGAAGGTCGATTATGTGCAGGGTTACTATTTTACCCCGCCCCTCGATGAACAGAAGTTTACCGAGTACATCCTTAAATATAAAGACGGAATTTATGTATAGATTCTCCGACATTTCATAAAACCTGCTTTCCAATCCATTCTTGTGCTGTTGAATAGTTTACTATTATATATTAGTATTCTGCGGTTGCCTCTCTAAGGATCATTCCATTGGAGGTAAGGAATTGTGTTGAGAGCACTGTTTTATAACGACTGAAATTCGGCAATAGAATATGCAATAAATTTTCTTTAGTTCTGCTGTCGCTTATGCAGCTAAATCCTGCTTAGTTTAGGATGATGTATCTGTCCTCTCAACCAATCCCAATAAAAATCTGTACTATGCCAATTCTGTTGCAATACACAGGAAGTTGGTCGATAATGGAATTACACGGGCATGCCCGTATTCTGGCTTAATCCAATTAAGAGAGGTTGATATGTCGAAATATATCATTCGTCGTTTCCTCGGTCTCATACCGACATTATTAATTATCATCACCCTCAGCTTTTTTATTATCAGACTTGCTCCGGGAGGACCGTTCGACACTGAACGTGCGGTACCTGAGCAAATCCTACGTAATATTGAAGCTAAATACCATCTTGATGAACCGCTTATCAAGCAGTTCGGAAGGTATTTGTTTGACATCGTTCGGGGAGATCTTGGGCCCTCCTATACATACCAGGATCATGATGTTAATTTCTATATTTTTCAAAGTCTTCCCAATTCCATGCTTCTGGGGGTAATCTCCCTTGCCATTGCGCTGACCTTCGGTATCACGTTTGGTACCCTTTCCGCAATCAGGCAGAACTCATGGGTCGACTATTTTTCCATGTCCCTGGCAGTCCTGGGAATCTCTATCCCGCTCTTTGTCATAGGGCCGGTACTTATGTATGTGTTTGCCATGCGGCTTAACTGGTTACCAACAGCAGGCTGGATAACCGGTGAGCACGGTTGGTTAACGATGATTATGCCGGCTGCAACACTCTCCTTCCCCTACTTTGCAAATATAGCCCGTCTTACACGGGCAAGTATGTTGGAGACACTACGAAGTGATTATGTCCGGACAGCAAAAGCAAAAGGACTCAAGAACTCAGTAATTATTGTAAAACATGTTCTTAAAGGGGCTCTTCTTCCCGTTGTGAGTTATTTAGGACCTGCATTTGCCGGTATTATCACAGGATCTGTGGTTGTAGAGAAAATTTTTAGGGTTCCGGGACTGGGACAATTTTTTGTTCAGTCATCTTTCAACCGGGATTATACTTTGATTATGGGTGTTGTCATCGTCTACTCAGTGATATTAATTGTCATGAATTTTGTAGTCGATATTGTCTATTCCTTCCTCGACCCAAGAATCTCATACAAGTAGGAGCAGAATATGACAGACACAACAAAAATTGATAAAGAAAACGGGCAGGGATTAACTAATGAATTCCAGCAGGAAATAAAGGGAAACAGTCTCACAAAAGATGCCTGGAAAAGGCTCAAGAAAAACAGAATGGCGGTTATAAGCATAGTGGTTATTGCTATTTATGCCACCCTCTCCCTGTTTGCTCCATTGCTGCCGATACATTCTCATACGAAGATTATTCTTGAGCACCAAAACCTCAGACCGTCTTTCACCAAGACTGCAGGTGAACTTCTGCTTGAGAAGAAAGAGAAAGAGTTGTTTGCCTTTGCTACAGGACAGGCAGTAACGATTACCCCGGAGCAGAAAGCGGCATTAAAAAAGATGCAGCCCAACCAGCAGTTTGATTTTTATTATGATCTGGGAAAAAGTCTGGGAACAGTCAGCCTCAGTGCCTCGGATCAGAGAATACTGGACAACCTGAAAGAGAAAGTTGAGACAGAGCTCCTTTTTGATATTAAGACACTCTATTATATAGATGCAGCAGGCGACTCTAAGTCCTTGAACAAGCTTGATGTCCAGGAGAGTGCTGAAGCTTTATCTTTGCTTACAGGAACTCCTGCAGAGGATATCCTGGAAAGGACGTATAAAGAAGCTAATGAGCAGATCCGCAAGGAACTCCAGATCGAGAATGAGAATATCAATGCAGAGGAACTCGACCTCCTGCTGACAACTCATCTCAATACAATAAAAAACTCTGCCTATAACAGATATCTAAAAGAGAACCTTGATGGTAAAATTGTAAATTATGCAATTGATTTTGCCCAGCAGGAACTTGATGAAGTTGTTAAAGCGGGAGATGCAGAATTCCCCTTAAAAACTACATTGAGTATGGCCGATTATTTCACTTTTAAAGTAGAGGCCTCTAAAAAACATGAACGGATTTATATCTTTGGTACTGATTATGTCGGGCGTGATATGTTTGCCCGAATTATCTACGGTGGTCAGATCTCTATCGCTATTGGATTCATCGGAACAATAACAAGTGTTCTGATCGGAACAATTTTAGGAGCCCTTGCCGGTTATATCGGCGGGAAAACTGATTATCTTATCATGAGAGTTGTTGATGTTCTCTACGGCCTGCCCTATATGCTTTTGGTTATTATCCTGATGGCTATATTCGGTCGAAATATTATGAATCTGTTTTTTGCACTGGCAATAATCAGCTGGCTGACGGTTGCCCGTGTTGTGCGCGGCCAGATAATTTCCCTGAAAAACTCTGAATTTGTCGAAGCTGCTATGTCTATGGGTGCATCAACCTGGCGAATAGTATTTAAGCATCTGGTACCAAATTCCCTGGGAGTTATTATCGTCTTTTCAACCTTGAGAGTACCGGCTTTTATTATGCTGGAATCTTTTCTCTCATTTCTCGGGCTAGGAATTTCGGCTCCTTTCGCTTCATGGGGATCCCTGATTGGTGATGCAGTTGAGGGAATGAATCTATTCCCCTGGCGTCTGTTATTTCCGGCTCTGGCCATGTCGGTATTCCTGTTTGCAATGAACTTTCTCGGTGACGGGCTCAGGGATGCGTTTGACCCGCAAAGCAAAAATCAGCTGTAAGGAGAACGTAATACATGCGTGACACAACAAAAAAACCAGTTCTGCAGGTAAAGAACCTGCAGACATACTTTAAGACTGATGATGGAATAGTTAAGGCTGTGGATGGAGTCTCCTTTGATCTCTACAGCGGACAGACTCTGGGAATAGTCGGGGAATCCGGCTGTGGAAAGTCAGTAACCAATTTATCATTAATGCGGCTTATCCCCTCCCCTCCCGGAAAAATTGTCGGTGGTGAAGTTATATTCAAAGATAAAGATATTCTGAAAATGTCCGATGCAGAGATGAGAAGTATTCGAGGCAACAGTATTTCTATGATTTTTCAGGATCCTATGACCAGCCTCAACCCTTTTCTACGCATCTCAACCCAGATGATTGAGACAATCGTACTGCACCAGGCTCTCTCAAAATCCGAGGCTAAAAAGAAAGCTGTCGAGATGCTGAAACTGGTTGGTATACCTGCTCCGGAAAAACGTGTCAATGATTATCCGCACCAATTTTCCGGTGGTATGCGCCAGAGAGTTATGATCGGTATGGCATTAAGCTGTAATGCTGATATCCTTATCGCGGACGAACCTACTACAGCACTGGACGTAACCATTCAGGCGCAGATTCTTGAGTTGATTAAGGATCTGGCACAGCAGTTTAAAACAGCTGTTATTATGATTACCCATGACCTGGGAGTCGTAGCAGGCATGTGTGATGAAGTTTGTGTAATGTATGCGGGACGTCTTGTGGAAAAGGCTGATACAGATCCTCTTTTTCATAAACCGCTTCATCCGTATACACAGGGACTTATAAACTCCGTACCGCGGATGGATCAGGCTAATGAAGGGAAACTTTTCTCGATAGAGGGTCAGCCGCCAAACCTGATTGATCTGCCTGACTGCTGCTCCTTTCACCCGAGATGCAATAAGGCTATGGATATCTGCCGAAAGAAATACCCGGTGCTGACTGAGGTTGAGAAAGGGCGGAATGTAGCCTGCTGGCTATACCTCGATAAGGAGGGGACAGAAAATGAGTAAGAAACCACCACTTCTTGAAGTTAAAGATGTAAAACTGCACTTCCCTATTGAAGATGGAGTTCTGTTCAAACGCAAAGTTGGAGCTATCCGGGCAATAGACGGTATCTCTTTCACTGTCGAAGAGGGTGAGACTCTGGGGATTGTTGGAGAGTCCGGGTGTGGTAAATCCACAACAGCCCGTGCAATTGCACAACTGCATCCAGTTACTGAAGGAAATATCTATTTTGAGGGTGAAGATCTGACAAAAATGTCCACAAGGAAACTTCTTGCTACACGTAAGAATATCCAGATGGTATTCCAGGATCCGTATGCATCTCTCAATCCCAGAATGACGGTACGAACTATTATCGCAGAACCACTGAATATCTATGTTAAACGTAAATTACTGGAGATGAGTCAGACAGAGATTGAAGACAGGGTTGAGGAGCTGATGGAAACTGTTGGTCTTTCCCGGTTTTATAAAAACAGGTATCCGCATGAATTTTCCGGCGGACAGCGTCAGCGTATCGGGATTGCAAGAGCTCTGGCTCTTAACCCCAAAATAATTCTTGCTGATGAACCGGTCAGTGCCCTGGATGTATCTATACAGTCACAGATTCTCAACCTGCTGAAAGACCTGCAGAAAGAGTTTGGATTGACCTATGTGTTCATAGCTCACGACCTTGCGGTAATAGAGTATATAAGCACCCGTGTTGCAGTTATGTATCTTGGAAAGTTGGTTGAGGTTGCTGATTCAGCACTTTTATACAAAAACCCGCTGCATCCTTATACTCAGGCTCTGTTATCTGCTGCACCAATACCGGATCCAAAGATCGAGAGAAACAGAAAAAGAATTATTCTGACAGGTGATGTACCATCTCCGGATACAGAGCGATTCGGATGCTATTTTTATGATCGCTGTCCGAAAAAAATGGATTACTGTAAAACACATATCCCGCCAATGACTCAGATGGCTGAGGGGCATCAGACAGCGTGCTGGATTCACATCAAACACGACTAGCATGTGATCAAATTTCTTTGATATGTTTATTTAGGAGTTTTACTGTCGTAAAGCTCCTTTTTTTAATCTATGGTATTAATCTTTCATACTTTGTCTGAAATTCATTCGTGACCGTACTCTTCCACCAAACCGGGTACCCAGATTTAAGTCCATCTCCCTGTCTTTTGTTAAAGGTTTCCCGCAGTAGTCAGCAATGTTCTGTGCATATAACTCTGTCATCCCACCGGATTTAGCTTCCCTGATAATCTCAATATCCCTATTCTCACCTGACAAAAAGTGAACAGAGAATACAACTATTTCACCTGACCGTTTTCGTTTACCTTCTCCACGATCCCTCTGGTAACCCTTTGAAAAATGAGTAAGGGAGAAACTGGTAATATCATCAAGCTGGTAAACTCTTTTTTTGTTCAATCCAATTAATCCAATCCTTGAAAAAATTATTCCGTTTTTGCTGTCAAAACTCCAGGAATCTAAATATAACCCGGCAAGTATCAGTACAACAGATATAACAACAGGAAAAGAGAGCCATGAGAACCAATCTTCAGTACTGTAGAGAGAAGCACCTAATAACAGAAAAAAAGCAAAAAATAAGTTAATAATTCGGTACCAACGACCAAATTCATAAGATATTGTTTGATTATTATGTCGAAACACCTTCATTTTCAGCATGTATAGCACTCCTGAGCACACTGTATCATCTCTTTTTATTTAATTCTACTTGTTTTATTCTCAGTTTAGGCGTACTCTAGTAAGTGAAAAAAGTTTTTTAAGGAGAAGTGAATGAAAAAAATCTTAATCGTTCTAGTTTGTCTTCTTGTTTCAGCTGGATTAGTTTTTGCTCAGGCAGCAGAAGAAACAGTTGAACCAGTAATGGAAGACGGGGGCCGCACTGGCGGCGAATTTATTATCAACAACGGTGCAGAGCCGGAATCACTCGATCCACATCTGATTGAGGGTGTTCCAGAGCACAGAATGTACCTGGCCCTGTCTGAGGGTCTCACCACATACGATCCTGAAACAGCTCTTGCTGTTCCCGGTCTTGCAAAATCCTGGGAAGTTACAAATGATGGTATGACTTATACCTTCAACCTTCGTGAAGCATACTGGACAGACGGCGTTAAAATAACTGCTCAGCAGTTTGTTGATTCATGGTTGAGAGGGCTCGACCCTGCAACAGGTTCCCCCTACGCATGGTTCCCCTCAATGTTTATTGAAGGCGCAGGAGCTTACAATGGTGGCGATGCAGGTCCTGAAGCAGTTCAGATCCGTGCACTTGATGAAATGACTTTCCAGATGGATCTTATTGGACCTCTTCCCTACGTTCTGGATGCTCTTCCCCACTACGCCTTTGCAGTAGTTCCTCTTCACGCAATCGAAAAATACGGTGATGAATGGACCCTGCCGGAAAACTTTGTCTGCAATGGACCATTTATCCTTGAAGATTGGAAACCACAGGAATACCTCTCTGTTGTACCGAACAAAGATTACTGGGACGCTGATGCTGTTAACCTTGACCGTGTAGTTTACCTACCGATCGATGACAACAATACAGCTCATAACATGTATCTGAACGGAGAAGCAGACTGGAACAATACAGTACCGCTTGACCAGATGGATGCAGTTAAACTGAGAGATGATTACCATAATGCGCCTTATCTTGGCACATACTACTATCTTTTAGAAACAACAACCCCGCCAATTGACGATGTACGCGTAAGAAAAGCACTCGCAATGGCTATCGACAGACAGTCTCTTGTTGACCTGATTACAAAGGGCGGACAGCTTCCTGCTTATGCCATGGTTCCCGGCATGGCTGGGTTCCCAACAAGGACGTATTTCGATGAAGATATTGAAGCTGCAAGGGCTCTTCTCGCTGATGCTGGTTACCCGAATGGACAGGGCTGGCCGGAAGGCATCCAGATCCTCTACAACACCTCTGAAGGTCACAAGAAAATTGGTGAATATATTCAGCAGCAGTGGAAAGAAAACCTGGGAATCAATGTTGAGCTTATCAACATGGAGTGGGGCACATACCTCAAAACCAGACGTGAGCACGAATTTGTTATCGCCAGAGCCGGATGGATTGGAGACTATCCGGATCCAAACACATTCCTTGATATGTTTATAACAGGCGGCGGCGGAAATGACGGTCAGTACAGCAATGCCGGTTTTGATGTGGCAATCAATAAAGCTGCAAGAATGGAACCAGGAACTGCACGTTATGATGTACTTCGAGAAGCTGAAAATTATTTCATCGGTGAAGACATGGGTGTAATGCCGATCTATTTCTACACATCAAACAATCTTGTTGATCTTGATGTATGGGGCGGCTGGTATCCGAATGTAATGGACTACCACCCACTCAAAAACATCTACCTGAAATAAATATTCCAGACAAAGATGTTATTATTAAGCTGCCTTTCGGGGCAGCTTTTTTTGAGTCTCTTCCCATGCAGCCCAAAAAAAACCGTCTGCGATTTATACCCGCAAACGGTTTTCCTAAAATTACTATCTATGTAAAATTCTTTAATCAGATAACGGATCTACAATAGGGTCTACACTGAGTATTACATGCTCAATTGATTGACCAGGTGCTACCATCGGCAGCGCGATATCATCAATAGGAATTTCACAATCAACTACAACCGGGCCGTTAACAGCCAGTGCTTTTCTGATAACCTCTGAGGGATCATCTTTCGCAGACATTGTCATGCCAACTGCTCCGAAAGCCTCTGCAAGCTTCACCCAGTCAATCTTATGATCCAGAGTGGTCTCTGAATACCTTCCTTCATAAAACAGGGTCTGCCATTGGCGAACCATACCAAGTGTATGATTGTTCATAATCAGAACTACAATCGGAATATTATATTTGGCTGCAGTTGCAATTTCGCTGCAGTTCATCTGAAAACTGCCGTCACCGGCAATACTGACTACTCTTCTGTCAGGTCTTCCCATCTGTGCGCCTATAGCCGCTCCTGTGCCAAAACCCATGGTACCCAGCCCGCCGGATGTAATAAAGGTATCCGGTTCCGAGAATTTATAGAACTGGGCAACCCACATCTGATGCTGTCCAACTTCAGTTACTATAACAGCTTTGCTGTCAAGAACATCGTGAACTGCAGAGATTATCTCTTTTGGTCTTCTGTTCTCTATGGTAATCCTGATTGGGTACTTAATTTTCCATGCTGCAATTTTTGCCAGCCAGTCGTCGTGGTTTATCTTTTTTTTAATTCTTGTATTAAAAACCTTGAGGACTTCCTGAATATCACCAATTACATGATGAAATGTGGGGATGTTCTTATTGATTTCCGCAGGGTCAATATCAATATGCAGTATCTTCGCTTTCTGTGCAAACCGGTCAACTCTGCTTACTACACGATCACTGAATCTGGCACCAATAACGACAAGCAGGTCACTTTGGGAAACAGACATGTTGGATACTTTTGATCCGTGCATACCGATCATACCGGTATAAAAGTCATGGATTGCCGGAAATGCACCCTTACCCATAAGGGATACTCCAACAGGAGCCTGAATCTTCTCCACAAATTCCATAAGTTCTTTTGATGCCTTCGACCTGATTACCCCGCCGCCAATATAGATAACCGGGCGTTTAGCGGTCTCTATCATCTTAATTGCTTTATCAATATCCTCTTTCCTGATCATATCGCTATGCCGGGAAATAGGTTTCGGTTCTTTATACTCATACTCAGTCACAGCAGCTGTCAGATCTTTGGGAACATCTATGAGTACCGGACCCTGCCGACCTTCCTGAGCAATATAAAAGGCTTCCCTTATGATATCTGCAAGTTTGGTGATATCTTTCACAATATAGTTATGTTTTGTAATCGGCATAGTAATACCGGCAATATCAACCTCCTGAAAGCTATCCTTGCCAAGCAGTGACACTGGTACATTCCCGGTTATTGCTACCATCGGAGAAGAATCCATATAAGCTGTTGCAATTCCCGTTACCAAATTCGTTGCACCGGGTCCTGATGTCGCAATACAGACTCCAACTTTTCCGCTTGCTCTTGCATACCCATCGGCTGCATGCGCAGCACCCTGCTCATGAGCAGTAAGGATATGCTTTATCTTATCTCTGCTTTTATAGAGCTCATCGTATATATTCAGGACTGCTCCGCCGGGAAATCCAAATACGGTATCAACTTTCTGCTCTTTCAGACACTCCATAATAATTTGTGCACCGTTCATTTTCATATGTTTTCACCATTTTCCTTCGTATACTTTTGAAATATTGCAAGCAATTCGCTGGTAACAGCCCCTGCCTTTCCGGTTCCAATCACTTTCCCATCAAGTTCTGTTACAGCAATCAGCTCAGCCGCAGTTCCGGTAAGAAAGCACTCATCAGAAGTAATTACATTGAACAGTGTGAACTCTTTCTCTTTAACGGTATAACCGTTTTCAGCAGCCAGCTCGATAACAGTACTGCGGGTAATTCCATCCAGGATTCCCATATGAATAGGGGGAGTCCAAATTTCTCCGCCCTTCACAATGAAGATATTATCACCAGTACATTCAGCTACGAGGCCGTCCTCTGTAAGCATTAATGCTTCAGGTGCACCAACACGGTCAGCCTCAATTCTTGCAAGAATATTATTGAGATAATTAAGTGATTTAACCTGGGGATCAATGATTGTGGCCTTATTTCTTCTCACCGTAGAGGTAATTACCTTAAGTCCGGTATCATAGAACTCAGGTGGGTAGAGTGCAATTGTTGCAGCTATACAAATTATAGAGGGTTTTGGGCACTTCAAAGGGGAAAGACCAAGATCACCATATCCCCTTGTCACTATCAGACGAATATACCCATCTACCATTTCATTTCTTCTACACGATTCCAGCACCACTTCAGTCATTTCCGCTTTTGAAAGGGGAATCTTCAAGGAGATTGCTAAAGCTGCATTAAAGAGTCTGTCGATATGTTCTTTCAGTTTAAACACTCGTCCGTTGTATGCACGAATTCCTTCAAACACACCATCTCCATAGAGAAGACCATGATCAAAAACAGAGATCTTTGCATCCATTTTATCAACAAAAGAACCATCTACATATACTACTTGTCTATCAGCCATCCTGCACTCTCCTTTCTCATTTATTGAGGTTCTTTCAAAATTAATAATTTTGAAAGAACAACCTATAGTCAGAAGTTTTTGATTTAGCGTAATTATATATATTATATTACATATTTTTTAATCAAAAACTTCAAAAGCCAATATTCAGTTTCTATTTTTTTAAGGCTTCCCGTATCAGTTTGCCCATCTCTTTTGTTCCGGTAAGCTGCTTTCCGCTGCTCATAATATCTCCGGTTCTGTGTGCGCTATCAAGAACTGTCTCTACAGCGTGTTCAATAACATCAGCCTCTTCTGTTAAACCAAAGGTGTAACGAAGCATCATTGCTGCGGAGAGAACTGTTGCTATGGGATTAGCTTTATCCTGTCCGGCAATATCAGGTGCTGAGCCGTGAACAGGTTCATACATCCCAAAACTTCCATCCCCAAGACTTGCTGAGGGAAGCATACCGATAGACCCGGTAATCATGCTGGCCTCATCCGAGAGGATATCTCCAAACATATTGGAGGTTACAATTACATCAAACTGGTGCGGATCTCTCACGAGCTGCATGGCTGCATTATCCACATACATATGGTTCAGTTCGACTTCCGGAAAATCTTTTGCAACAATTTCCACTGTTGCGCGCCAGAGGCGTGAGCTCTCAAGAATATTTGCCTTATCAACACTGGTCACTTTTTTTGAACGCTTCATAGCAATCTCAAAAGAGAGCCGTGCAATTCGCTCAATTTCAGGAACTGAGTAGGCCATGGTATCAAACGCTTTTGTCCCTGAGGGAAGTTCCACACGACCGCGTTCTCCAAAATAGATTCCTCCGGTCAGTTCCCGAACAACATATACATCCAATCCATCCCCGATAATATCAGGGCGTAATGGACAGGCATCTTTCAGTTGTTTATAGAGAATTGCCGGACGCAGATTTGCATACAGCCCTAACCCGGCACGCAGACCAAGGAGTGCCTGTTCAGGCCGCAAACTGCCCTCAAGATCATCCCATTTGGGTCCGCCAACAGCACCAAGGAGTACTGCATCACTGTTTTTACAGACTTTCAGCGTCTCTTCGGGCAAAGGCAATCCCAATGCATCAAGAGCAGCACCGCCGGCAAGCAGTTCTGTATAGATAAACGTGTGTCCAAATAATTCGCCGACTTTATCAAGTACGGTAATGGTCTCAGCTACAATATCAGGGCCGATTCCATCACCTGGGATTACCGCAATTGAGTAATTCATTATGCCATCCCGCCTTTCCTGATGTAATTGATCAGGCCGTCAGCCTGAATAATCTCCTGCATGAATTCAGGAAACGGTTCGGCTTTCCAGCTTTTTCCGGTAGTGATATTTTGGATATCACCGGAGGTAAAATCAACTTCAATCTGATCTCCTGCTGATATTCCAGCAGCTGCTTCAGGGCATTCAAGAATAGGAAGTCCAATATTAATGGCATTCCGATAAAAGATCCTTGCAAAAGTCGCTGCTATTACACAGGATACACCGGAAGCTTTAATGGCAATCGGGGCATGCTCACGTGATGAACCGCAGCCAAAATTCTTATCGGCAACAATTACATCACCCTTTTTAACTTTGTTTACAAAATCTGCATCTATATCTTCCATGCAGTGTTTTGCCAACTCTGAATGCACTGATGTATTCAGGTAACGGGCAGGGATTATGACATCCGTATCCACATTATTTCCATATTTAAAAACTGATCCATTTGCTTTCATTTTTATACTCCCGCCTTATATCTTATAATCCCAAATCTTCAGGATTGCTGATTTTTCCTGTCAATGCAGATGCTGCAGCTACTGCAGGACTTGCAAGATATACTTCTGATTCAGGGTGTCCCATTCTGCCGACAAAGTTTCTGTTTGTCGTGGCTACCGCACTTTCACCTTTTGCAAGTATTCCCATATGTCCACCAAGACAGGGACCACAGGTAGGGGTACTGAAAACAGCTCCGGCCTCCACGATATCACGAATCAGGCCCTCTTCCAGTGCCTGCAGGTATATCTTTTGTGTTGCAGGAAATACTATAGTTCGAACACCCCTGGCAACCTTTTTCCCTTTCAGGATTTTTGCGGCAACACGAAGGTCTTCGATTCTTCCGTTTGTACATGACCCGATAACAACCTGATCAACTACCACTTCTCCCACTTCATCAATGGTTCTGGTATTATCCGGCAGGTGCGGGAAAGAGATGGTCGGTCGGATTTCAGAAAGGTTGATGGTATAGGTCTCATCATACTCTGCATCATCATCTGCACTGAACACTGTGTGTTCTAATGTTGAGTGATCATTGATATAGGTAAGAGTCTGTTCATCAACAGCAAAGATTCCGTTTTTCGCTCCGGCCTCTATTGCCATATTCGCCATGGTGAACCGGTCAGACATAGTAAGATTCTTCATTCCCTCACCGGAAAACTCCATTGAGCGGTAAAGGGCTCCGTCAACACCGATCATTCCAATAATATGAAGGATAACGTCTTTTCCGCAGACCCATTTAGTGGGTTTACCAACGAGGTTGAATTTTATTGCTGATGGAATCTTAAACCATGCTTTTCCTGTTGCCATGCCTGCTGCCATATCGGTACTTCCCACTCCTGTGGAAAAGGCTCCAAGAGCTCCATAGGTACAGGTATGTGAATCAGCACCAATAACAAGATTACCGGCTGTAACCAGCCCTTTTTCCGGTAAAAGCGCATGTTCAATGCCCATCTCACCAATCTCAAAGTAGTTTTCAATCTCTTTGTCGTGTGCAAACTCTCTGATATATTTACACTGTTCTGCCGCTTTAATATCTTTATTCGGGGTAAAGTGATCCGGTACAATAGCGATTTTCGACTTATCAAAAACCTCATCAATCCCGATTTTTCCAAATTCAGTTACCGCTACAGGAGTGGTAATATCATTCCCCAGTACCAGATCCAAATTGGCCAGAATCAGTTGTCCGGTCCGGACAGAATCAAGTCCTGCATGTGCTGCAAGAATTTTCTGTGTCATAGTCATGCCCATATATTTCTCCTTAAATCATTACTGCAGATTGGGTTTCTCGTTTTCTGAAAGCTCCGGATCATGCAGGTTTTTTGCATCTTTCAACAACTTATACTCTATAGAATCCACAAGCGCTATCCAGCTTGCATCTATGATATCTGTAGAGACTCCTACCGTAGTCCAGGAGTCCTCACCATCAGTTGACTCGATTAATACACGAACCCGTGCGGCACTGGCCTCTTTCCGATCCAGAACTCTTACTTTGTAATCAGTCAGGTAGACGTCTTTTAACACCGGATAAAACACCTCAAGAGCCTTTCTCAATGCCCGGTCGAGAGCGTTTACCGGGCCATCACCCTGTGCAGCGGTTATCTCAACCTTGCCGCTGACCATAATCTTAATCATTGCAGTACTGCTCAGACCCTCTTCAACAGCCGGCTGCTCACCAATAACTTTAAAGTGGTCAAGTTCAAAGAATGGTGTGTATTTTCCCAGATGTTTTCGTATAACCAGATCGAACGAACTGTCAGCTCCCTCAAACTGATACCCTTCCATCTCAAGCTTTTTCAGGCGTGCCAGAATTGCTTTTGTCTCAGGTGAATTTTTCGTCAATTCCGGGGAGATCTTATGTATTCTTTTCAGAACCATACTGCGGCCTGCAACTTCAGACATCAGCATACGGCGTTCATTTCCGACTTCCGAAGGATCCATGTGTTCAAAAGAGGTGGAATTCTTTGAGACTCCGTCAATATGCATTCCACCCTTATGGGTAAATGCACTCTTTCCGACATACGGCATTCCATGGGGAATTGAGATATTTGCGATCTCGGCAATTTTCCTTGCTTCA
Organism: Bacteroidota bacterium; assembly: GCA_013202335.1. Next base: position 12,367 of record JABMQR010000317.1, on the reverse strand, counting down.
TGCGTTAACCGGCGCATTGATTCTTCCGGGATACAGTCATATCCCTTTTTAATCTGCAGTGTCGGAATACATACTGAGAGGTTGGCATTTCCGCATCGTTCACCAAACCCCACAAAGGTTCCCTGTACATGAGTTGCCCCGGCTTCTACTCCCATAAGAGTATTTGCCTCTGCCATTCCTGAGTCATTATGGGTATGAATACCTATTTTTACACCTGGAAACTTACTTACTACTTCCTGGGTTATCTTATATATTTCAAACGGAAGCACCCCGCCGTTCGTATCACAAAGAACCAGGCATCCTGCCCCGCCCTCAAGTCCAGCTTTTAGTGTCTTCAATGCATATTCAGGGTTTGCCTTGTATCCATCAAAGAGATGCTCAGCATCATACACCACCTCTTTCCCGCGTTTGCAGAAAAAAGCTACCGTATCCTGGATCATAGCAAGGTTCTCTTCAAGAGTTGTCCTGAGAATATCAGTAACATGGAAATCCCACGATTTTCCGAATATGACCGCAACAGGGGTATTTGCTTTTAGCATAGACTGAACATTATTGTCCTCTTCTGCAGTTATCCCCCAACGTCGGGTACTGCCAAAAGCGGCAAGTTTTGCCTGTTTCAGATCCATACTTTCAGCAAGACGGAAAAATTCCAGGTCTTTCGGATTTGAGCCGGGATTCCCCGCTTCAACATAAGAAATACCCATTTCATCAAGTGCTTTTAATATTTTCAGTTTATCCTGCACTGAAAATGAAATCCCCTCAGCCTGAGCTCCATCGCGCAGGGTGGAGTCAAAAATCTCAATGTTCTGTTTCATTGTTTTCCTCGAATATCATGTTGTTAACCGCAAAAAGGTAGGCTTTTATACTTGCACCGATTACATCAGTACTTACACCACGACCTTTATAAATCTTTTCATTACGGCTTACCCGTACAGAAACTTCTCCCTGGGCATCTTTCCCCTCAGTAACTGCATGAATTATATACTCTTCAAGGGTGAAGGAGATTCCTGTAATTCTCTCAATTGCATTAAAGGCAGCATCTACAGGTCCGTCCCCTGTTGAAACATCCTGGTAATCCTTCTTCTCCCTGGTCAATACAACTGCTGCTGTCGCAGTTATATTATTCCCGGAGTTAATGACATACTGTTTCAGGATATAGGTGGGAACTATCAGGGTACTTCGTGTATCCATAAGTGCCTCAAGGTCACGGTCTGTAACCGTTTTCTTCCTGTCCGCAAGCTCCTTGAACTGACCGAAGATCTCGTCCATTACTGCTTTATCTGTGGCATACCCAAGCTCTTTCATTCTCTCTACAAAAGCATGTCTTCCGGAATGCTTACCAAGCACCATGGTGTTTTTATGGAGGCCGATAGATTCCGGGGTCATAATTTCATAGGTTGATGCATTTGCCAGCATACCATGCTGATGGATGCCTGCTTCATGGGCAAAAGCATTAGCTCCCACAATTGCCTTGTTCGGCTGAACCATAACACCGGTAATTGATGTGATGAGTCTGCTGGTTTTATTAAGCTGGGTAGTATCAATAGAAAAATCAATATTATACTGATCCTGCCGTGTTTTCAGTGCCATTACCAGCTCTTCAAGAGCCGTATTCCCCGCTCTCTCACCAATTCCGTTCACGGTGCACTCAAGCTGAACGGCACCTTCACGAACTGCTGCAAGTGTGTTTGCCACAGCAAGCCCGAGATCGTTATGACAGTGTACGGAAATTATTGCTTTATCAATATTAGGAACGTTGTTCCGAACTCCCCGTATTAAAGCCCCATACTCTTCTGGTGTGGAATAACCGACAGTATCCGGAATATTAATAATCTGTGCACCGGCATTAATGACTGCCTCAAATATTCTATAGAGAAATTCCGGGTTGCTTCGGGAGGCATCTTCTGCAGAAAACTCCACCTCGGGACAAAGGTTTCTTGCATATGCAACCATTAAAGCTGCCTGCTGAAGAACTTCTTCAGGCTGCTTTTTCAGCTTATACTTCATGTGTATATCTGAGGTGGCTATAAATGTATGAATCCGGGGCTTAACTGCACTCTTTAGCGCATTCCATGATGCATCAATATCCTTTTTCAGTGTTCTTGAAAGACTTGCAACGGTACAATCCTTAATAACTTTGGAAACTGCTTCTACCGCAGCCGAATCACCAGGTGAAGCTATGGCAAACCCTGCCTCTATAACATTAACTTTTAGGATCTCCAGCTGGCGTGCAAGCCGAACTTTTTCCTCCAGGTTCATGCTGTATCCGGGAGCCTGTTCACCGTCCCGCAGGGTTGTATCAAAAATCTGTACTTGATTCGCCATACTCTTCCTTCCTGTTTTTTTAGTTCGGGATTGCCGGCTTCAACTTTTGTACCGCCCTAACCAGCAACCCTACTTATTTCGATATACTGCTATTTCTTCAGCCAACTCATGAATGATCTCATTTTTTTACCGGTTGCAGTCAGTAGGTGATCCTGTTCCATACGTTTTCTGGCATTGAAAAAGGGTCTCTTTACCCGGTTTTCAAGTATCCAGTTCCGTGCAAACGTTCCATCCTGAATCTCTGTAAGGACTTGCTTCATCTCTTTACGAGTCTCTTTTGTGATGATTCTGCGGCCAACCATATAGTCACCGTACTCTGCTGTATCACTGATAGCGTGACGCATATACTCCAGCCCACCCTGATTAATCAGGTCAACAGTCAATTTCAGCTCATGACAGCACTCAAAATATGCCATTTCAGGGTTGTATCCTGCTTCTACCAGGGTATCAAATCCTGCTTTGATCAGCTCAGAAACACCACCACAGATAATTGCCTGTTCCCCAAAAAGGTCGGTTTCGGTCTCTTCTTTAAAATTGGATCTAAAAATTCCGGCACGTGCGCCGCCGATTCCGGCAGCGTAAGCAAGAGCGATATCTTCTGAATCTCCTGTGGGATCCTGGTGGACTGCTATGAGGCAAGGCACCCCTTTCCCTTCCTGAAACTGGCTTCTTACTGTCTGCCCGGGTCCTTTCGGTGCAATCATAATAACGTTCACATCAGCCGGAGGAGAAATCTGTCCATAATGAATATTAAATCCATGGGCAAAAGCCAGATACTTTCCCGCAGTCAGGTTCTGTTTAATACTCTCTTCGTAGAGTGCCGACTGAGTCTCATCATTGATAAGAATCATAATCACATCAGCTGCGGCTGCTGCCTCGGCTGCAATTAAAACCTTCAAACCGGCCTCTTCAGCTTTCTTCCAGGATTTGCTCCCCTTATATAAACCAACAATTACATTAACTCCGGATTCGTGGAGATTTAATGCATGCGCATGTCCCTGACTTCCATAGCCGATAACCGCTACTGTTTTTCCATCGAGAAGATGTATATTTGTATCACTTTCTACATATGTTTTTCCCATTCTATTGCTCCTTTACCTTAATTGATTTCCTCAAGTCATCACTCTTTATATTGATGACTGAAGCATTTCCTCATTAAGTGTTTCAGCTCCTCTTCCTACCGCAGCAAGCCCGGTCCGTACAATTTCAAGAATTCCATGGGGTTCGAGCAGCTGTATAAAAGCAGAGTTTTTATCCTGATCCCCGGTTATCTGCATCGTGATAGATTTGGGGGTTACGTCCACAATCTTTGCTTTAAAAATGTCAGCAACTTCCACTACATTTGCCCGTGCCGGCTGCGGTGCTTTCACCTTGATCAGCAGGAGCTCACGATAGACGGAATTGCTGGGTTTCATTTCGGAGATATGTTTAACATCAATCAGCTTGGCTAACTGTTTTGTTATTTGCTCAAGTATAGTGTGGTTTCCCTTAACGACAATCGTCATTCTGGAAAATTCGGGATTTTCCGTCTCACCCACCGATAATTTATCAATATTAAAACCCCGTCTGCTGAAAAGACCTGCCACCCTGCTCAGGACTCCTGAATGATTATTGACAAGTACTGATAGAATATAACGTTCCATTTTTTTCTCCTTTCAAGATAAAACATCGAAAACTTCTTCACTTTACGGTAAACGGATACTGCCTTGCAGCCCGCTATATGTGTAGCCGGGGTCACAATTTAAGTAGAGTTTCCCCAGGCCCTGAAAGCACATAGGCCAATGGTATTCTTATAGAATAATTTCTAGAGGTATAATGACAGATAGTGATGGGACTAATAGTAGGACAGGAAGGACAATGACAGATAGGAGGGAGGTAATTAGGGAGGTTTTTCTTTGTGCTGCTGAACAGCTGTTCTCTGATGACCGCATACTTGCATCCATTCCAGATGGATAACAGAAGCGGCATGTATCCTTCTGCATCATCATAATTCTTTCCTTTGTTCGTACTAAAGGTTACTGATCGAAGTTTGCTTTGCAAACTTTTAACTAATAAAGAGGCAGTATAATGTGTTTGGTACGTTTCGTTAAGACCTTTTCACCTATATCCACCACTAATTGTAATCTTTTATACTCCTGCTCACTAAATATGTCAAGGTAAATATTGTTTAATCTGTTTTTTCAGTATATTTTTTGCATATTTATGTAAGTTTTTGCATACATACCTGTTGATTTGGATTAATTATTGGCGTATTATTGAGAATATGAATAAAATAGCAGCTCAAGGCAATATCAGCGGAACCATAGCAATCCCCTCATCAAAATCTCAAACCATTCGGGCGCTGCTTATTGCATCCGCAGCAGAGGGTGTAAGCAGGCTTCACAATCCTCTGGATTCACAGGATACCTTATCCTGCTTTTCCTTCTGTAAAAGTATCGGGGCAGAGATTGTAAAATCAGATACCTACTGGGATGTTACCGGAATTTCCGGGACGGACAAGGCCCGGGAACTAAGCCTGAAATATACGAAAGAAAATCCGCTGGTGCTTGATGTCGGCAACTCCGGTACGACCTTATATCTGGGGGCTGGTTTTGCAGCATCTCTGGGTATTCCGGTTATTCTTACCGGTGATGAACAAATAAGAAGCAGACCCGTTGAAAATTTACTCAACAGTCTTCGGGATCTTGGTGCCGAAGTTTCTTTCACGATCCCTGAATCACACCTTCCTCCATCAGCAATTAAAGGCGCTCCCGGATGTCCGCCTGTATACATTAAAGGTCCACTGCAGGGCGGGTCTACAAGCATAGACTGCCCTACCAGTCAATATCTCTCCTGTCTCCTTCTTGCTGCTCCTGCTGCAATGGGGCAAAGCACTATAGAGGTAACACTCCTGAATGAAGCACCCTATGCGGAGATGACTATGGAGTGGCTGGACGATCAGGAAATTCCCTATCAGCATGAAGGGATGTCCCAATTCACATTCCCGGGGAAAAGCAGATATCAATCTTTTGAAAAACTCATTCCCGGAGACTACTCCTCAGCCTCTTTCTTCTTTTGCGCTGCTGCTGTTACCGGCTCTACGCTAACTATTGACGGTCTGGTTGAAAACGATTCACAGGGCGATAAAGCAGTGCTTGGCTGGCTGGAACAGATGGGCTGCACAATATCCTGGGATGGAGATGCGGTTACCGTTTCCGGATCTGCACCCGGGAAGCTTAAAGGAATAGATATTGATTTAAATGCTGCCCCGGATGCCCTTCCTATTCTTGCAGTAACCGGCTGTTTTGCAGGCGGAACTACACGTTTACTGAATGTTCCGCAGGCCAGAATAAAAGAGACCGACCGGATCGAGGTGATGGCGAAAGAGCTTACCCTACTTGGTGCTGATATAACTGAACTTGAAGATGGACTGGTAATTCAAGGTGTTGGAAAGCTTTCCGGAGGCGTTGTTGAAGGGCATGGAGACCACCGGGTAATTATGTCACTTGCAGTTGCCGGATTATGTACTGAGACTCCTCTTACCATTACCGGGGCTGAAGCTACTTCTGTCACATTCCCCACCTTTTTCAGTCTGCTTGATAAAATTCTGCAAAATTGAGATAACTTCAAAAGACAATTTCCCGGAAAATGAACCAAATCAAGGATTTGGGTTTTTAGATTTTTGAAATTGCCTCAGTTACTTTTCGAAACAGAGATAAGACCTGATAGATTTCTGTCGGGTCAAATACTTTCACAGCAGGTTCAGACTATGATATATATCGATCACCCGTATGTTTCTGACTATATTAAAAAAACTATTCTGGGCAACTCCTTTAACGTTGTGGATACTCCACAGGCACGGGAACTGCTCGGCGAGTCCGGCAGCTACTCCTTTATTACTCCCGAAGAAGCTTTGCGCCTCTACTCATCCGGTGAAGAGACTGCGATTTATACCAACTCCGAAAATGGACTTGGGGATGTCGCAAAACATCTGGATACAGCAGGTATTTCAGAGAAGATTGCTGTTTTTAAGAACAAAATCCTGTTCAGGGATCATACTGCAGATCAATACCCTGATTTCTTTTACACTTCAGCAGATTTATCCGATCTGACTGCTGTTAACCCGGCAAAACTCCGTTTCCCCTGTATTGTTAAACCCGCCATTGGATTCTTCAGCGTGGGTGTGCATAAGGTTAACGAACCGGGAGAGTGGGATGCAGCGGTCAGAGATATTCAGCAAAGTCTGACAGAGGCTGCCGGGACCTATCCTGAAGTTGTTCTGAACTCCTCTCAGTTAATTATTGAGGAGTGTATTGAGGGAGAGGAGTTTGCATTTGATGCCTATTTTGATGAATCCGGCAATCCGGTTATTCTTGGCATCTTTAAACACCTGTTCTCCTCAGAAGATGATCTCAGTGACCGAATCTACATTACCTCCGGTGAGATTCTTGCAGATTATCTGGAGCCTTTTACTGAGTTTCTTAAGATTGCAGGCAGTAAGTCTGATTTGAAAAATTTTCCTCTCCATGCAGAGGTCAGAATCTCTGAGAAATACGGTATTATTCCTATTGAGATAAATCCTCTCCGTTTCGGTGGCTGGTGCTCTCTTCCGGACATCAGTAAATATGCGTATGGATTCAATCAGTATGAATACTTCTTTGCAAACACCCATCCGGATTGGAATATGATACAGGAACAGATGGGAGCATACATCTACAGTATAATCGTTCTGGACAACTCAACTGGTATGCATCCTGACTCGATCTCTTCGTTTGATGCAGAGGCTCTTATAAAAACCCTGAGTGAGCCGCTGGAGTTTCGGTCGATTGATGCTGCAAAATATAATGTATTTGGGTTTGTCTTTGCAAAAACCCATAAAAGTGATATTGGGGAACTATACCGCCTGTTGCAATCCGATCTGAAAGAATTTATTCTGTTACCGAACATTTTAACCTAATATGTAATCCGGGAGTCTTTATTATGAAATATTATGATATGCGCAGTGATACGTTAACAAAACCCGCAGCCGCGATGCGGGAAGCTATCATGAGTGCCGAGGTAGGCGATGATGTCTACCACGAAGATCCCACGATCAATGAACTGGAAAAACGGGCTGCAGAACTTACCGGCAAAGAAGCTGCATTATATGTGACCTCAGGCTCCATGGGTAATCTTCTGGCTTTATATATAAATTGCGGCAGAGGGAATGAAGTACTTGCTCACAGAAACAGCCATATCATCGAACATGAAGTGGGTTCACCTGCGGCAATTGCAGGAGTACTTCCTATTGGTCTTGATGGAGAACGGGGGCTTTTAGATCCTTCAGAGATTGAAAAGCACCTGTTTCCACGGGATTATGCCATGGCTTCAGTCGGTATGATTGAGGTGGAAAACACCACAAACGGAACCTGCTACCCTCTCCAAACTTTGAAAGAGATTGCAGCTCTTGCTGCCAAACACAGCATTCCTATTCATATGGATGGAGCCAGGCTCATGAATGCGGTGACCGCATTGGATGTCCCGGTAAAAGATATCTGCAGGTTTGCAGATACGGTCTCTTTCTGCCTCTCCAAAGGTCTTGGAGCACCGGTGGGCAGCATGCTGTGCGGAAGCAGCGAATTTATCCTAAAAGCCCGCAAGGTACGTAAGATGCTGGGAGGCGGCATGCGTCAGGCCGGGATTCTTGCAGCTGCCGGTCTCTACGCACTGGATAACAACATTAAGCGGCTGGCAGATGACCACAACAATGCAGCTAAGATTTCTGAAGCTTTAGCCTCTGTCTCCTGGGCAGATATCGACCCCAATATGGTTGATACAAATATTATCATCTTCAACACCCCGGGAACTAATGCGGAATTAATTGTGGAAAAACTTAAAACTGCCGGCATTCTCTGTTTTTCAGTTGATCCTGACGCAATCAGGATGGTTACCCATCTGGATATCTCCAACGAGGATGCTGACGAGATTTGCAGGATAATTCGGGAACTGGATTAAGCTTTATTCATTCTGTTACCAAATATCACTCTCCTGAAAATGTTGATAATACTCTTTTTTAACCTTATCCAGTTTAGAAATCAGATTGTTCATCCATTCCGGGTTCTCATCATGTACCTTAAGATCTATAGATCTCTCCAGTTTTTTGTAAGTTATAAAATTATGAAATTTATAGAAAAAGGGTATTTGTTTTATTTGATCTTCTGGTAATGAAGTTATCTCTCTATACCCCTGGATAAACTTTAGAAATTTTTCATCATGTAAGTTGATTTTTTCACCTTCACTAAACAAATCCCGTAAAGCATAAGCAATATCTGCAGCAAACCATGAATATATCGCATCATCAAAATCGATGACAAATATCCCATCATCATTCCAGATTAGATTATCCAGTTCAAAATCATAATGAATTATCCCATAATTATCTTTATTCATGGTAAGGGAGCTTAACCATCTTTTTATTCTCTCAATTTCGAGGGCTTCTATGTCATCATTAGGTAGATATTTTGTGATTAGGTTTTCAAACAATTCATTATGTGTTTTTCTTCTTATCTGAAATGATTCAGGAACTTCCTTCATAACTTGATGCATTTGACCTAAACTTTTTCCCCACTTATAAAACCCCTCTAAATTGAAGTCTTCAATTTCAAGATGCTTTCCGGAAACATAGTCAAAAACAACAGTATAAAATTTACCATATGGCGTTTTCTGCTCTTCTACATAGCGATTATTGTTTGATATAACGGGTTTAGCAATATTAACATTTTTCGAATCCAAATAATTCAACAAATTAATTTCTGCATCCAATTCCTGAATAGTTCGTTCATTAGATGTATTGAATCGTGCAACATACTGTATATCTCTATATTTGAAAAAGCAGACAAAATTAGCACTGGCTCTCCAATATTTGACCCATTTCTCATCATGATTCCATGGTTTTATTAAATCTTTAGCCAATTCACAATCCCAATTTGAATTAACCGATTTTTCTACAACATCCTTCATTAAGGACAATTTCATCATAAGTCTCTCCTAAAAAATTTTAATGTGATTATTTTTGCGAACAGGAAAGACTGATTATTGATGGCATTAGGTAAAAGTCTACACTACTTGTCTTTCCAACCTTTTCTCATAATTGCATTACTTCTATTTCTATTCATGTATACCTCCAAACACCATCCGACCCATATTGGGCAGGGAATCAGATTGAATTCAACAGAAAAGCCGATTTTTCTTCCAGCTCATAAATCCCGTTGAAATACTTGTTCCCGAGGGATTAATCAATCTCTAACATGACAATCCTCAATTTGCGTCCCCTAAATACACTTTATCAGATTGATTTTGATAAAGTGCCGCTATCTCTTTGCATAATATTTTTGGATACAGAGGAAGGTTCGCAAGATTCTTAAGGGACACCCACTCAACCCCAATTTGAGTCTTATCAGGTTCAGTTTGTTCATGAAGTGTCTTTGAATTTAAAATCTCACACTGAAACATAATCTCAACCTGGTGAAATCCTGGATCCTGTTTGGCAAACTCATGGTTGTCAGCGATGTAATCTCTCACGAATACTATGTCCTGAACCAATATTTCAGCGCCAACCTCTTCGAGACATTCCCGTTTGAGCGCAGTTTCAAGACTTTCATTATGATTTACTCCCCCACCGGGGAGAATATAATACTCATCGGAACTTTGCTTATGTTTCATCACTAAAAGGTGCTCATCTTTAATTATAATTGCTTTAGCTGATGTTCTCACTGGATATGTTTTCAATGTGTTCCTCTTTGCATTCTCTGTTATTTTATAATTTCAACTCTAGGTGAATATCTTCAGGTTCTTTCTTGTACATTTCCGGATCAATTTCTTCAGTTATCTGACATCCCATTTCAAGATAGAAATCAACTGTATTTTTGGAAGGAGCAGCAGATATATACAACTTTTCAACATCGCTTTTTTTCCCTTCCATTTTACAAAGATTTAGAAGTTTTTTAGCGATACCTTTCCTCCGATTTTCTTTACTTACCCAAAGAAGAGATAGATTTACCATATCCTTGTATTTTCCAGTCGGTTTTTTGTCCAAACAAGAAACTCCCTTTAATCCTATGCTCTCGGCAATTGTAGTACAGAAGCTGCCAGAAAAGCTTACACGTCGAAATAAATTCTTTTAAAATATACACTTATTTGCGAATCCATGCTTGTGTTCTTTGCCATTATGTAGTACAATATATGTACTTCAGGAGGATGTATGTATATTACCAAAAGAAGCAATCCCAACGGATCCTTAGCCATATATGAGACTGAGTGTAAACGAGTTCCTGAGTATCCCTACCCGAGACAGTTCAAAACATGTATCGGTAAAGAAGTAGATGGTGAGTTTATCCCAAATCGTTTTTACCTTGAGCGTGAACAAAAACGTAAGCTTGAAAGTGAACTGGAAACACTCAAATCCGATACCAAGGAGCTGAAGCAGAATGCAGAACATTCGGCACTTACCGATCTTGTGGGGGTAAAAAGAAAGAAGGCAGGAGCTACCTATCTGTTGGACATGCTGTGTAAACGCGAGGGGTTTACTGAAGATCTTGAAACAGTTTTTGGGACTCAGCAATCAAAAAGGGTTCGTTCACTTGCCTATTATATGATCCTCACTCATGGGGCAGCCCTGGATGATTTCACCTTTTTTGACCGTTCCCATGAACACCCCTTTGCTCTCACCATTCCCTCATCCACCAGCTCAGGTTTACTTGCATCCATAGGTGAGGAGCAGGTGCTTCAGTTTCTGAAGCTACAGAGGAAGCGAAATACCGGTCAGGGGGGATCAGGCTTCTTCAGTTTTGATTCGACGACCATTTCAACGTATGCAAAAAATCTTTCTGATGCCGAGATTTCCCACGGGAAACAGGATCCTGGTATGCGGCACGTAGCCATCGCTCTTTGCTATAATGATCGGATTGGCCGCTGTGTCTCCTACCGAATCTACCGGGCAAACGTGCCGGATGTGAAGACTATCCGTTTGTTTATTGAGCAGATGCGTTTACTCGGTTACCCGCATAAGAGGATTGTTGTCGACCGCGGGTATTGCAGCTGGTTAAATATCTATCAGCTGTACCAGTCGGGATTCAAAGTAATCATGGCAATGAAAGCGAACATGAATGAATTTAAGCAGATGCGCTCATCCTGGGCTGGGCGATTTGAAGATGCTGAGCATTACGATCATGCACATCAGGTATATGGGGTAAGTGAGCTCAGAACTATCCGATTGAAGGTGGATGACAAAGAGGTAAGCCTAAAGGCTCACCTGCATTTATTCCTTGATCCGGTACGTAAGGCTCAGCATACCACTGAACTGCTGGACGATCTTGCCCTTGGGCTAAATTCATTGAACCAGCTAATAACCGATACCCGGCCTAAACCCGAAGAATTGGAGAATAATCCGTTGTATCGCAAGTATAAAAAGCTCTTGAAGATCATACACACCCGGAACAACCGGTTTCATTTGGAACGGGATATCCGGGCAATAGATGAGCGATGTACTGCCTTCGGGTACTTTGAGATTCTCACGACTGAAGCACTTTCAGCAACACAGACCCTTTCGATCTATCGAGCGAAGGATGGTGGAGAGAAGGTGTTCAAAGCGGTGAAGAGTGATCTCGGTTTTGACCGGCCAAACGTAGCAAGTGACCGAACCCTTGAAGGAAAGGTGTTTGTCACTATGCTCGGAGCTATGCTGGTAAGTATGATGAGAAAAACCATGACCGAGCATCGTGAGGTATTCACCCGAAAACTTACCTTCAACAAGGTAATCCATGAGCTTGAATGTATTAACCGGTTCACCCTTGCTAAAGGAAAGCAAGTATGGGGAGAAATATCAGATCGGCAGAAAAAGATTTATGAAGCCTTTGACATTGATATACCCCACGTAGAACAAAAAGTGAGTGCCAAGGTAAAGAAAAAGCGTAAGAAAACTCAGTAAAAGCAGGGAATCAAAAATCGAGAATTGGGCTCAACTACCTGCGAGGAGAATCCTGGTTGCATCTTTCTGTACTACATTTATGAGAGCATAGGTTTCAAT
>JABMQR010000316.1 GCA_013202335.1 Bacteroidota bacterium | reverse complement strand
GCAATATGCCTATTATAATTGTTATCCATACGGTAGTTGAGTTCCAACCTTTTCTGAATCGGTTCATCTTTTACCCCTTTTTTCTGCCTAATAGGCGGTAGGCTTGTTTCAAAATCCCCTGTGAGAAGAAAATGAGTTACCTTTAACTCCACCTGTTTTATCGCGGCTTAAATGAGCTGCAATACGTATTGGCGTGTGTTTTTGCACCCCTCGCAAAAACCATGACAGAAACACTGTCTGTTCCATTTGCCTTGTTATAAAGCATTTATTTTTTTATCTCTTATTTCTTTTGTGGTTTCGGTATGCAATTTTTTTATCTTGTTAGAATTCACATATCACATGTATATTCAAGAATACCAACGCCTCCACCAAAATATTCGCCTGTAAAAGGGTTCATAGGATTGTGAAGGTTAAACATAAAACCGTCTTTTCCATATTTATCTTTAGTGATAGCTTTTGCAAAATATTCATTAACAGAAACATGTTTGACTTTTCCACAAATTGTTATGTTATGGCTATTGGGACAGAGTTCCTTTTCCCATTCATACTCACACTCCATTTTTAAGAAGCTCTCATTTATTCTTGGCACTTTGATTGACTTAGACTCTTCAAGAGTAAATCCTCCTGCAGATATTTCATCATTATCTATATTATGTTCCTTAATAGTTTTCCAACATTGTTCAAGATATTTTGCATTTAGAAAATTAACACAGAATTCTTTATCCCGTTTAATGTTTTGATATGTATGAGTATGTTTCATTACACCCGACATGATAACATAATAATTATCATCTTCTCCTGTGAAACTTGACCAACTTTGAAATGCTGCATTAGACAATCCATTTGCTTTGAGGGTTGTAACCATAAATAGAACATGGGGTATAGCACATACAAATTCTAACCAAGAGAAAACCTTCCATTTACCTTCCCAATTTTCCTTAAAGTATTCTGGTTTAACATTGTTATGTTCAAAATTCATCATATACCTCCTGTTTTTTTTAACTGACTCGAAAAGGGTGGAAAATGTCTCTCATAACTCGTTATCAGCAATAATTTTTCTTCTGTAATGAATGTAATCCAATAAATTGATACATTGTTTGGAGCGTAGTCCAGGGTCAAGGTTGCTAACAACTGAAACTAAGCATGGTGCTTTCTTCAACATTTGAATCCCTTTTCAATACAAAGCCGCTGCCGAAACAAGCTGACAATGCTTTATGTCAGAAAGTAATTCGTCAACTATTTTCTTATTAAAATATCTTAATCATATCCTATAACGATTTTTTATTTTCCGCAAACACTATTAATCTACGGCCTGTGTTGGTTACAAGTTATTAGATACTGACTCCATGAGTTGAGATTAGTATTTTTTAAGTATATGTTCCCTCATGGCCTTGATACTGCACCATGAATGACGGGGAAGGAAAGGGAAACGACCTGTTTCTCTCAGTTGTCTTCCTAACCGCTCATCAAATAACCCACGTCTTGTGATAAATTGTCCCCAAAAACCATAATGCCACATAACATCTTCATCACGTTCACCCATATTACTAATCCACTCTTCGGGAAAGTATTCCAACCATTTCGGATATGAGTTAAGCCATGTCTCTGTCTCAATACTATCTGCACCATATTCTAAGGAGCTTCTATCCAACAGAGATATAAAACAATCAAGGAGATATTTTTTTTCAGCAAAAAATGATCGTGGAGAAATTGCGTTTGCAATATGCATAAATACATAGTTTGGTTTTTCAGCTTTCGGTAGATCAAAATCAAGGCTTCCGCACTTAAAATTAAGGACATACGGAGGTTCTTCATAATCTCTCTCAGCACGTGCATCAATTGACGGCTTTACAATTTGAAAGGCTTCTCTTTCAAATATTGATGCATCTGTATCAGATTGGTGTTTTTCATAAAGTCCCACAATTTTCTGCTCAAGCTCCACCCATCGGGGATCATCAAAATGGGTAATTTCGGGGTTTATAGTTCCTTGATTAATATCTGTTTTCCGGTAGATATCAACACGGTCACGAAAGATTACGGCAACAGATTCATCCCTGTGGATTTGTTTCCAGTTCCAGACAAACCAGAGTTTCAACTTAACTATTTCATGTAGATATTTCTTGTGTTCAATAAAACTCTTAACTTCCTGGTCTTTCATAACTTTCAACCTTAACATTTTTTAATGATCAGATCATCCTAATTCTTAAAGATCAACATTAACTTTTTTCGATCTCTTTAAATAGAATCCGGGTTATGGTATCACTGTTAATCATTAAAACTTATATGCTGTTTTCTAAACGCTCTGGGACTAAGATTCAAATATTTCCTGAATAATCTGCTAAAGTAATATTCATCGGAAAAACCGCATCGATAGGCAATTTCCTTTATTGAAAATTCATTTCGCAAAAGAAAATTTTGACTAAGATCCAATCTTGATTTGAGAATATACTGCTTGGGAGGCATCCCCAGCCTTTTTTTAAAAACACGACTGGTATAGTCATGCGTATAAGCAGAGAGTAACAGAGTCTTTTCCAGGACATCCTTCTCAGTAAGATGTTCCTGAATATATGCAAGCATCTGAAAAATAAAGTTATAGCTGCTCTTATGCTCACTGTTCTCCGATTGAAATGAATCGTAAATAAACTCAAAGAGAATAGTATGAAATATTGAATACTGCTCCAGCCTCTTCTTGCCACTGGCTGCAAGCTCTTTATACCTGCCTAACAGCGTATTTATATATTCCCAGTTGGAGAATCGTATTACCCTGCGGTAGTTGATCAGGGAGAAAAAATCAATTTCACCAAACACTTTTAAGCTAAAATGCTGTGCTGCTGCCAGAAAATAATCTTCTCCAATATGTTTTGCCTGTAAGGGAATCCCCGGCAGAGCAAGAAATGCTTCCCCCTCTGTTAACAGAGAGGATATATTCCCCTGAGAAAATTCCGCTTTACCTCCCGTACAAATAAACAGATCATAATCAGAATAAACCACATTCTCTATAGACCAGTAATCGGCATGCTGGCGTTGGAAAAGAGTCTGCAGATTTACGGTAAGTTTTAGGCTTTCGGGTGGCAACAGCTCCAAAAACCCGACGTTTTTATCCATCTTTTTCTCCGCTTTTGCTAATGGTACTATCGGTTTTCCCAGTTTATCATGGTTTATCTTCAAAAAAAGGATTTGGTAAATGGATTCAAAAAACCAGATAAGAATTGCCCTCATTGGACTTGGATGTATGGGAATGGAGCATTTGCAGCACATACTCGGAACTGAAAACACCCTTTTAACTGCAGTTTGCGACATGAACAAAGAAAAAACAGACAAGCTGGCTGCTGAGTACGAAGTCAAAGCTTTTTACCATCATGGAGACCTTCTGAAATGGGGTGAATTTGATGGAATACTCATCGCAACACCTCATTATCATCACACCGTTGTAGCAATTGATGCTTTGAAAAAGGGATTTCACATTCTTATTGAAAAACCTGTTGGTGTGCATAGTAACGATATAAAAAAAATGATATCTGCATATGAAGAAGCAAAATGCAGGAAACCAGATTTAATTTTTGGTGCCATGTTTCAACAGAGAACTATGGGACACTGGAAGAAAATAAAAGATTTGATTGATTCGGGAGAGTTGGGAAAACTCGTTCGTACCACATGGGTAATTACCGATTGGTTTCGAACACAGCACTACTACGACAATGGAGACTGGAGGGCAACCTGGAAGGGTGAAGGCGGCGGAGTTCTTCTGAATCAATGTCCCCATCAGCTGGATCTCTACCAGTGGTTCGTAGGAATGCCCGATAAAGTAACCGGCTTTGCCTCAATCGGTAAATATCACAACATAGAGGTTGAAGATGAAGTCACAGGATTTTTTCAGTATGCTAACGGAATGGTAGGACACTTCATCACCTCAACCGGAGAATCTCCGGGAACGAACTGCCTGGAAATAGTTGGTGAAATGGGTAAAATCATCTTTGAAAATGACAATCTGACATTTTTCAGAAATAGAAAATCCATGTTAACACAGATAAAAGAAGCTGCAGCGGGTTTTGAAAAGTGTGAAAATTGGGAGATCGCTGTCCCCTATCAGAAAAACGAAGATTCGGCACATAGAAAAGTGATTGAGAATTTTGCCAATGCCATTCTTCATGGTGAAGAGCTT
>JABMQR010000315.1 GCA_013202335.1 Bacteroidota bacterium | reverse complement strand
TTACTCGTAGTATAGCATTTACCCATAGTTTAGTCTTTGCTTTTTACGATTATATCGCCGTATTGCCTCATAAATCACTAACCAAATATGGCTGGAAAGTCCGACACACTCCTAGTACAACTGTACAATAGAGTATGATTATTTTTTATTGAGAAGCATCTAACTTTGGTAGAGAAAGTGCTCCTCTTCCTTTTTATTAGTTGCTCATACTTTATACATAATTTGAATAATTTGTCTTACCCAATGTGAGAATTTCTTCACCTAGACATTAATTTAATCTTAGATTCAACAACAGAGAACTGAATTAGCATACTGCCTATTCTGCGCTCTTCTGTGTATCCTGGTGCGTGGATTGAAGACCTCAAAAAATAGAAACTAATAAATTGACATTTGTATATACATGTGTTAGCCTTGTCTTGTATAGACAAGTAAGAAGGTGTATAGTGGGAATTGTTGTTACAGGTGCTTTCCTGATTGCAGAAAACGACCAGGTGAAAAAAGACCATGGTCTTTCCTTAGAAAATGGAAGAATTACAGATGTACTGGAAAACAGAGAACTATTAGAGAAGTATCCTGATTTTGATCTTGTCGACTGTTCTGATCAAATTATTTCACCTGGTTTTGTTAATGCTCACATGCACCTGTATGGTGTACTTTCTCATGGAATAAAAGTTCCTCCGGATATTGGGGACTTTCATGCATTTCTTAAAGATTTCTGGTGGCCTATGGTTGAAGACCGGATAGATCATAGAATGATCTCCGTAACAGCCAGGGCTATGGCATTGGAACTTGCGAATAGCGGTGTAACAGCTTTTTGTGATGTTCTGGAGGCTCCCCTGGCAGTTCCCGGAGCCCTTAGAGCATCTGCGGACGCTTTGGAGACCGTCGGAATCAGGAGCATCCTGTCTCTTGAATCCTCCGAGCGGATTAATTTTTCCAACGGTGTTCTTTCACTTAAGGAGAATAAGAATTTTCTTGAAGAATACGCTGATCATCCTTCTATTTCAGGACTTAACTGTATTCACACCACATTTACCTGCTCAAAAGATTTTATAAGAGAGGCAATAGAGATAAGCAAAAAAACAGGCTCAGGAATTCAGATGCATCTTTCTGAAAGTAGATACGAACCAGATATGTGTTTGGCTGATTATGGGAAGCTTCCAGTCGAGCTGTATGAAGAGCTTGGATTGTTTGAGGTTCCCGTACTGGCTGCTCAGGGGGTTAAGCTAACAGAACGAGAGCTTGATATTCTCGTAAAGTATCGGGTTAATATGGTGCATGTTCCTCTGAGTAATTGCGAGGTAGGAGGAGGATTTGCTCCTGTTCCACAAATGCTTGAAAAAGGTCTGAATGTGGCTCTTGGCACTGACGGGTATATCAACAACTTTTTCGAAGTAATGAGAGGTGCGTTTTTATTACACAAAGCGAACAGGGAAACTCCGGAAATCATGCCCTCTGAGACAGTCTTTGCCATGGCTACCCGGGGAGGAGCCGAGGCGTTAGGGATTCCCGGAAGGGGGGTCCTTGAGGCTGGCAGTCCTGCCGATTTTATTACCATAAGACCTGACCTGCCCACACCTTTAAACAAAGAGAATATTTTTACTCAACTTATCCTTTACTGCAATCCAGCAAATGTTCAGAATGTTTTTGTTAACGGACAGCAGCTGAAGGCTGACGGAGTTCTTGTTGCTACAAATCTGAAAGATGAATATCGGGCTGTTAAAGTTCAGGCAGCAAGATTATGGGGGGCAGGTAAATGAGTATAGATACTGCGATTTTCGGAATAAAACTTCAAAGTCCCTTCATACTGGGTTCCGGTCCTCTAGGTTACGGAGCCCAGGGGCTTATCAGGGCTCACAGGTGTGGTGCCGGTGCGGTTGTTACTAAAACAATAAGAGATAAACCAGCAGTGAATCCTTTTCCGCACATGGCTGCAGCAGGGAAAGACAGCATGATCAATGCAGAGGAGTGGGCAGATATTCCAGGTTCTCAGTGGGTGGAAAAGGAAATTCCTAAGGCCAAAGAAGCCGGTGTCGTTGTCATTGCCAGTATAGGACATACTCCGGTTGAAGCAGAACACTGGGTTGGAAAGGTTGACAAAGCGGGAGCCGACATTATCGAGCTTGTTTCATATAAAAGAGAAACTATTCTTCCGATGCTTAAGAAAGCAAAGTCTCAAACAAGTAAACCTGTTATTGTAAAAATAAGTCCTAACTGGTCTGATCCTGTTGGAATTGCTCTTGAAGCTCTAAAAATAGGAGCAGACGGTATAACTGCAATAGATTCAGTAGGTCCTGTTTTACGTATTGATATAAAGACAGGAAAACCTCTGGTTGGAGGAGCAGGCGGTTTTGGGTGGCTGACTGGTAGTGCTATCAAGTCCATTGCTCTTCGGTTTGTGGCAGAAATTTCTTCTGCTACTGACAAACTGGTTATCGGATTAGGCGGAGTCACAAAGGCTGAAGACGCCATTGAAATGCTGATGGCTGGTGCCGGAGTTGTGGGTATTTGTACTGCGCCTATCATAAAGGGTGTTGAATATATTGAAATACTTAATCAAAAACTTGAAAAACTGATAACGGACTTGGGATACCACAATCCCGGGGAAATTACAGGGTTATCACACAAATACCTTGCATCCGCCGCTATTAATAAAAAGTTTAATTTTATATTCGATGCAGAGAGCTGTACAGAGTGTATGGCATGTGTAAAAGCATGCCCGTATGAGGCAAGAATACTTGAAAATAAGATAATGTCTCTGGATACCAAAAATTGCCGATATTGCGGTTTATGTTTTTCGATATGTCCAACTGGTGCTTTAAGCCCGGATTTTTTGTAGGAGAGTCATAACATGTAATTTTTGCAAATGTACAGGCTTTACTAAAATAATTGAGACTGTTCATCATGCAGCAGATAAAATGAAAAACAGGAGGTACATAAAATGTACAGTAGTTTAAAAGGTAAACACCTTCTTAATACTCAGGATTGGAGTGTAGAAGAGATTGAAAGGTTGATGAGTGTGGCTTTCAAACTTAAAGAAGAACGCAATCTGGGTATACTTCATGATGATATCTTGAGAGCAAAAACCTTTTTTATGCTCTTTTTTGAGGAATCAACAAGAACAAGAAATGCATTTGAAGCGGGAATTCATCAGCTTGGCGGCCATGCCCACTTTCTCACACCCAAAGCCACTCAGATTGACCACGGTGAGACTGCAAAGGACACAATCAAGGTCTTATCCAGGTATGGCGAAGGAATAGGAATCAGGAAAACCTATGGTACCGGCCATGCATACATGAGAGATATTGCGGAGTGGTCGGATATTTCAGTAATAAACATGCAGTGTGAGGACTATCATCCGACCCAGGTTCTTGCTGATCTGATGACCATCAAGGAAAAATTCCAGAACAGTTTGAAAGGCAAAAAAATTGTTGTATCCTGGACTTCTGCTCCAAATTACATCCGTCCTCTTTCTATGGCCCAGTCTCTTATACAGCTCATGCCAAGATTTGGGATGGATGTAACTCTTGCTCATCCCCCGGAGTTTTCATTAAAGCCTGATATTATGGAGACAGCCCGCAAAAATGCCGAAATTGCAGGTGGAAATTTTAAGGTAGTAAACAGTATGGAAGAGGCCTGCGAAGGTGCAGATGTGGTATATGCAAAGGGCTGGGGACCGATTATGCATACAGAAGATGAAGAAGAGGGAATTAGAATTATTGATACCTATAGAGAAAACGGAAACATGGATTGGGTCGTTGATCAGCGTAAGATGGATCTAACAAATATAGAGGGAATATACATGCACTGCATGCCTTATGACAGAGACATTGAAGTAACCAGCGAAGTTGTCGATGGTCCAAAGTCTGTTGTTTTTGATGAAGCAGAAAACAGACTTCATATAATGAAAGCCATAATGGCAAGTACTATGTGATGAATAGACTGATTATAGAAGACATAACCATTGTGACTATGAATCCGGGAAGAGAGATCCTTGAGAATCAGTCACTGGTAGTGGTAGATGACAAAATCACTAAAATCTATCCTACAAAAGGTCGTGAGACCGTGACCCATGAAAAGGGAGGCTGCGAAGCCAGGATAATGAATGGATCTGGAAAGATACTTTTTCCGGGTTTTATTAATACACATAACCACCTCTTCCAGACCCTTCTGAAGGGATTGGGTGATGATATGGCTTTGGCAGACTGGCTTGTAAAGATGACATTTCCAAGTTCTGCTCATCTCCAACTGGAAGATGTTTATGCCGCATCTATGCTTGGATGTGTAGAAGGGATAAGGTGCGGAACAACAACACAACTTGATTATATGTATCCCCACGCCCGTGAGGGTCTTTCAGACGGTGTTATAATGGCTTTCAAGGATTTGAAGATTCGCGGTATCCTGGGAAGAGGGATGATGAATACGGGTGAGCAGTTCGGGGTTCCCAGAGAAATAATGCAGGATCTGGATACGATAGAGAAAGATTGCTATAGACTGTTTGACACTTATCACAAGACAGAGAATGAAAGAATAAAGGTGTGGACTGCGCCTGCTGCTATCTGGTCAAACACGGAAGAGCTTCTAAGACTTGCCTGGCGTATAACCAATGAATATGACAGTGGTTTTTCAGTTCATATATCAGAAACACCTTTTGACCGGGAAGCCGGCAAAGTAATTCATGGAGTTCTTGATTTTGATGTCCTTGAGAAGCTGGGAATCGTGGGTCCAAATGTATTGATGGTACATTGTGTTCATTTTACCCCGGAGGATATTAAGAAAGCAAAAAAGTATGATCTAAAGGTATCTCATAATACAACGAGTAACATGTACCTATCCTCAGGTGTTGCACCTGTTCCTGCGATGCTAAAAGAAGGCATAACAGTTGGTCTCGGTACAGATGGTGCAGCCAGTAATAATTCCCAGGATATGATAGAACTCTTAAAACATGCAGCTCTTTTACAGAAGGTTTACACTCAGGACCCAACTATCATTACTGCCGAGAAAGTGCTGGAGATGGCAACTATTGAAGGTGCCAGAGCAATCGGAGAAGAAAATACTATTGGATCTATCGAAGTAGGAAAAAAAGCTGATTTTTTCATCTATAATCCATCCTTATCTGCGAAATCAACACCGATGCATAATCCTGTCTCTACTCTGGTTTATTCGGGTACTCATGCCTGTGTTGAAACAGTAGTAATTGATGGTAACATTTTACTCGAAGATGGTATTCTCAAAATAACAGATGAATCCGAAGTAATTCGACAGGGTCAGAAAGCAGCAGATGATTTGGCATATAGGTCCGGAACTGCTGTCAATAAAAGACGGAAATGGCGATCAATAAGCTGCAAGGATAGTCAAAATTCAGGAGTGTGAGTTGAAAACAGAAAATATATTCTCATCAGTTCAGTCAGAAAGGAATAACATTGTAAAATTTCTATCAGACATCGTCAGAATAGAAAGTATAACCTGTAACGAAGAAACAGTCATCAAGCGGGTAAAAAAAGAGATGGAAATCCTTGATTATGATGAAATCTTCATTGACAGCTTTGGCAGCATCATCGGCCGTATAGGAAATGGCCCTAAAATACTGGTGTTTGATGCCCATCTTGATGTTGTCGGTGCTGAAGGGCAGGATTGGGAGACAGATCCCTTTAAGGCAGTCATAAAAGATGGAAAAATATTTGGACGAGGTACTGTAGATGACAAAGGTCCATTTGCATGCACACTTTATGCGGGTAAGATTATAAAGGATCTTAAACTAGCTGATAGCTACACGGTCTATGTGGTAGGAAGTATCGTCGAAGAGGAGTGTGAGGGGCTTGCACTAGGTGCTTTTCTTGAAGAGTTTGATATAACTCCCGACCAGGTGGTTATCGCAGAAAGCAGTGAGTTAGAGATATGCAGAGGTCATAAGGGCCGGGCACAGATAACTGCAACCTTCAAAGGCGAATCTGTGCATGCAAGTATGCATCAAAATGGTGTAAATCCTATCGAGACTGCCCTGCCGTTTCTCACTGGGCTAATAGAGTTTGACAATAATATTCCGGAGGATGAAGAGCTCGGGAAGGGGCACATTACAGTTGTAGATACAGTATGCGACTCTTTGTCTTTAAGCTCTTTGCCTACCAGTGCAAAAATAGTATTAGACAGACGCACAACCACCATGGATACATACGAAAGTATTATTCAGGAGCTAAAAGCTCTACCTAATGCAGATAAATGCGAACTTAAGTATGCTGAATGGAAAAACAAGGGTTACAACGGCATCGAAATAGGTGGTGAAGAATATTTCCCTGCCTGGGTTTTAAGCAAGAACCACCCCCTGATCCAGTCCG
This sequence comes from Bacteroidota bacterium, assembly GCA_013202335.1. The sequence goes on along the minus strand of JABMQR010000315.1, from coordinate 27,799 downwards.
GAGTAAAAGCGTATAAGGAACTTTTTAAGAAAGATCCGGTAGTTACCACCTGGGGATTCAGTACAAACGGAAATTATACAATGGGAAAGAAAGAATTTCCTACGATTGGTTTTGGTCCCGGAGAAATGGCTTTGTGCCATCTTGCAAATGAGCATGTTGTCATAGATGATTTACTGACAGCGACGGTATTCTATGCAGGGCTTACTGCGCGCTTGAAGGGTTAATAGAGGTAGCATGATGTCATTAATGGGAGCGAAGAATTATAAATATCTGAATAAACGTGTAACCAGAATCGATGCCATCGATAAGATTACCGGAAGAGCAGTATACGCTGCAGATGTCAAATTCCCGGATATGCTTTATAGTGGTTGCCTGCGCAGCCCTTATGCTTATGCAAAAATTGTGAGAATTGATACCGTTAAAGCAAAAGCAATTAAGGGAGTGCATGCAGTTCTTACTGCGGAAGATGTCCCAAAACCAATAAGCTGGGCTGGTTATCCCTATCTGTGTGACGGAACAGTGAAATATATTGGAGAAACAGTTGCCATAGTTGCGGCAGAAACTATGGAATTGGTCGAGGATGCTCTAAAAACGATAGAAGTAGAATATGTAGAACTCGATGGTGTGTTTACTATCGAAGATGCTCTTAAAGAGGATGCTGTCCAGATAAAAGAGAATGGTGTCGGTCTTAAGGATGGAGTTCCCTGCAAGGATGTAAAAGGAAATATTTTTTATGATTCCTATTTTGCAGTTAGGAAAGGGGACGTAGAAAAGGGATTTTCTGAAGCAGATACTATTTTTGAAAGAGAATACAGAACCTCTTATGTTGAACACTCATATATTGAACCGGAAGCTTGTGTAGTTTTAGAAGACCCGGCTGGTGGTGGGGTTACGGCACACGCTTCTGCACAAAACCCATTCTTTACAAGAAGGTATCTGGCAGATGCCCTTCAAGCTCCAATTAATAAGTGCAGAGTGATCCAAAGAGTATTAGGTGGTTCTTTTGGAGGAAAAGAAGAATTAGTTGGTATGATAGTAGGGAGAACTGCTCTTCTGGCTGTTGCTGCTGGTAGACCTGTTAAAATGGTAATGACCAGAGAAGAATCCTTTCTGGAATCAGCCAAGCGGCATCCTTTTCATTTCAAATATAAAGCTGGTTTAACTAAGGATGGAAAAATAATTGCCTGGGAAGGAACACAAATTGACAACTCAGGAGCATATAACAATCAAACACAGTTTATGAACTGTAGAGCAGCGATTCACTCTGCCGGGGCCTACAACATTCCTAATATAAAAACTGATACATATGGGGTCTTTACCAATAATATCCATTCTGGGGCTATGAGAGGATACTCTTCTCCTCAAATTATCTTTGCCCAGGAGCAATTTTTGAACGAAATTGCCAAAGAAATGGGAATTGATGACGTGGAATTAAGAAAGAAAAATATCTTAAAACAAGGTGATTTGACAGCAACCAGTCAAAAACTTGTAAAAGAAACAATTACCCTTGAAATGATAGATTATATGGTCGAGAAGACAGCGTACTACAGGAAAAAAGCTGAGTATGCTGAAACCCATGATTCAAAAGAGAAAAGAAAAGGTATTGCTCTCGTGTCTTGTTATAGAGGCTGCGGCTATGGTGCAGAAACTCCTGATGCAGGAGCTGCTTTATGTACGGCTATGGAAGATGGAAGCATCTTGATTAATTCCGGCCTTGCTGAGAATGGTCAGGGTTTAAAAACAGCGTATGCCCAAATAGCTGCAGAGGGTATAGGCTGTACTCCGGATGTGATCAATTTCGTAGGATTAGATACTCATTCAATACCGGATTCAGGTATGACGGTAGCTTCCAGGGGTACTGTAATGGGGGCGCAATCAATGAGAAAAGCTTCAATTGAGCTGGGGGATATGCTTAGAAAAACAGCGGCTCAGATGCTTGATGTCAAACCGGCGGAAGTTGATATAGAAAATAATGAATATTTCATCATAGAAAGCGACAGGTCAAATAAAGTAAGTTTGGCTGATGTTTGCAATACCAGACTCTGGACGGGTAAATCCCTGGCCGCTTTTAACTGGAGTGAGCCCGGAAATTTAGGAATTGATCACCATACAGGGCAGGGAGATGCTTTCCCAACCTATTCCTATGGGGTAATTGTAGCAGAAGTAGAAGTAGATATGGAGACTGGATTTGTAGATGTATTAAAAGTGACGGCCGGACATGACGTTGGAACATGTATAAATCCTGATACTTCAGAAGGCCAAATCTATGGTGGTATTGCCATGGGACAGGGGTTCGGGGTCACAGAAGAAGTATCAGTTAAAAACGGAATGTTGGACTCAAAGAATTTCGATTCCTATATTTTCCCAACATCCATGGATGTGCCGGAAATGGAGGCAGTCATTTTTGAGTGTGAAGATAATGCAGGTACCTACGGAGCAAAATCTTTAGGAGAACCGGCAACTGAGGCAGTAGGTGCAGCAATTGCTGCGGCAATTGCCGATGCCACTGGAAAACCAGTTAGGGAACTGCCCTGCAACCTGGAGAGGGTCCTTCTTGGAAGGGCTTTGAAATAGAGGGATTGGAAGATGATTAGATTTGACTATGAAAGGCCAACCTCCATAGGAGCCTGCTTGGAACTTTTGAATTTGTACAGGGGGAAAGCTAAGCTTATAGCTGGAGGTACAGACCTGATGGTTGAGTTCAGGGCTGAAGATAAGAAAGTTAAAGATATTGAATTGGTCATTGATACTTCTCATATAGCTGAGTTGAAGTTTATTGAGGTTGATGATGAGTCTATTCGTATTGGATCGGGAATAACATTCAGAGAAATCTGGGAAGATCCTGCATTAAAAAAGCATGCTCCCTTCCTATGTGAGGCTTGTTACTCTGTAGGTTCACCTCAGATCAGGAATGTCGGAACAATCGGGGGAAGCATTGGTACGGCGTCGCCTGCAGCGGATCCGGTGCCGGCGCTGGTGGCTCTGGACGGTGAAATTACTTTAGTTAGTTCCGGAGGAACAAGAATAGTCCTGTTGAGTGAATTATTAGTAGGAGCATACAAGGCAAATATTGAACCAAATGAATTGATAGTGTGTGTAAGTTTTAAAATGCTGAATCCGGAGGCTGGTTTCTCCTTTGTTAAACTGGGAAGAAGAAAGACACTGGCAATAGCCAGAATGAATGTTGCCGCCTATGTGGAGACAGATGAAGAGGGAAAGGCTGTGGATGTAAGGATTGTACCGGGCTCATGTATGCCTACAGCTTTTCGAATTACTGAGGCTGAAAAAATGCTGCTGGGAAAAGAACCTGGCTATGAACTTCATGCTGCAATTGGTAAAAAAGTAGCAGAAGAAATGGTTAAGGTAACAGGAAGACGATGGTCAACGCCATACAAAGAACCGGTAATTGCCAGTTTGGTTAAAAGAGCACTAAACCAGGCAACGGGAGTGAAAGAGTATGAATAAAATTAAAATAACTATGGTGGTTAATAAAAAACCCGTTGAAGTTGAAGTTGAACCCTATGCCAGATTACTGGATGTATTGAGAGATGCCATCGGATTAACCGGGGTCAAAGAGGGATGCGGCGTAGGAGAATGCGGAGCCTGTACAATCATTATGAATAGTAAAAAGGTCAACTCCTGTATGATTCTGGCTGCTCAGGCTCAGGATGCGGAGATCCTCACTATAGAGGGAATGGAGAACCCGGATGGCAGTCTTCATCCGATCCAGGAGGCCTTTATAGAGGCTGGAGCTGTTCAGTGCGGATTTTGTACACCCGGAATGGTTCTGAGTGGTTACCAACTGCTGAACAAGATATCGAATCCGGATGAGATGGAGATCAAAGAAGCTATTTCAGGTAATTTGTGCCGATGTACAGGATATAAGCAGATTGTAGACGCCGTAAAGCTGGCCGGTGAAAAAATGAAAGAATGTCCCCTCTCTCCTAAAACATAGTTTTAATCTTTTATCGATTAAAAGACACAATATTCAGTCGGCCATCGGTAAGAAAACCACTACCCTCCGAAACACCTTTCCTTTTAATAAATTGCAGCAGTTCATTCCGGACATACATCCCTGTATCCTTCTTCGGGATATCTCTCAGACTAATAATTGTTTTCCCTACAGCTTTTTCTGATTCTTCCCAATTCCTTGAGAGTCCCTGAACATAGTTTGGCATGGCCAGGGTAAATATTTTCTCATAACAAGTGTCCAGAGGGCTGCCGTCGATGATTATATCCATTACATTGTCCATAGTTTTATCAAGTGTATATCTGAGCTCTCGGCTGAAATGAAGAAATCCTCTTTCAGTATTTGGATTATCATCCCTGTTTAACCGCCGTGCATTCCCATGAATAATATCCGATAATATTCTGCCAGTTATGGTTATCAGTACGATTGTATCTGCGTAAGGCATAAGACGGTAAACATCGATAGTATTTACCGTTTTTCTCTTGGAATTAAAAAAGGTTATCATGCTTGTACCGTCGATAAGGGTAAAATCAATGGCTTGTCCGGTATCTCTGATTACAGAGGCCAATGCATCGGTGATGAAATTAGCCATGGGATTCTCAAAACTGTCTTTTAGAATTTCATAATCATTCAGCCTAAATTCTTCAGTCAGCTCCAGACTGCCAACAGATTTTTTTAATTCAGCAATGGCTCTACCGGCATTTGTATTCTCATAAGCTGAATCAAAATTACTGTTGCTGGGCAGAGTTCCAGTCGGGATTACAGAAGTGTGGATCAGACTATTCTGATCAGAAATCTTAAGTATAGTTTTGCCATAAAACAGACCGTTATATCCGGCCTGTAGAACAGGTATCTTATTTACAAGATTTTTCAACTCCAACCCATTGATATTAAGGAAATCATGAGTATGTCCGCCAATTATTAAATCTATTTTCTGATCTTTCAGATTGGAGGCAAGTTCCAGATCTCCCATTATTTTTACGGCTGCAAAGGTAGAACCCAATTTATATCCAAGGTGACTAAGAATAATAATTGAATCACAGAACCAACTTAGTTTATCATAAAGTTCCTTTACAGATTTCAGGGGATTGGTAATTGAGAAATCAGAGCCTTCCCGTGATCGAATCTGCCCCGGAGTTGTTAGACCGATAATACCGATTCTGACCCCTTTAATTACAATCACTGCCCCAGGATAAACCAGACCGTCAAGTTCCCCATCATGTTTCAGATTAGCAGAAAGGACAGGAAAAACTGCATCCTTCCTTATGGATTGTTTAAGTGTCTGCAGTCCTGTATCAAAATCATGATTGCCCAATACAGTAGCGTCGACTCCTGCAAGTGTGAAAGCAGAATATATAGGGTTGCATATAAAATCTTTCCCGTCATATCCGGTAAGATGATCCATGGGAGATCCTGTACTATCATCACCAGCAGACAAAAAGAGGACACCGGTATCGTATCTGCATTCGGATAACTCTCTCTCTTTCTGTACCACATTGACTATCTTTGAAAACACAGGTGTTGCTGAATAGTCCTCACCAAAAGCATAGATATTGCAGTGGAGATCGTTAATATGAAAGATTTTAAGGAGAAATGGTTTTTCTTTTAGGTTATCCCTTTTTTTCGGAAGATGACTTGCATCGATCGCTGAAAAGTTCCAGTCCACAGCAAACACTCTTCGGTCGTTACCATTTGCACCAACTGATCTACTGTATTCTTGAATACCCATTTTCTCATGAAATCCTGTAAAACATATCTCTGGTTATTTCGTAGAGAGGTGCTTCGTTGTTAAAAAATCTTCTCAGCTCTTCTGCAGCTCTCAAGCTCATATCACTGCAGTCTTCAATACATCCGGCAATATGGGGTAGAACAGTGACGTTTGGTAGTTTACGCAAGGGATTATCTTCCAATGGGGGTTCGGGATCAGTAACATCCAGTACTGCGTTAAATTTTCCTGCAGAAAGTTCCCTGATAAGGGCTGGTTCATCTATCAAAGAACCTCTGGCTGTATTAACAATCAGAGCGTCAGCCTTCATCAATTTGAAAATATCAGCATTTAATATTTGACGGGTATTTTCATTAATCGGTGCATGAAGTGAAATAACATCAGATTCAGCGGCAAGCTCTTCCATACTTGTGATTCTAACATCCAGAGAAGCTGCCTCTTCTTCTGAGAGAAAGGGATCATAAACCAGAATATTTACATTAAAGGGCTTTAAGAGTTTAATAACATGTCTTCCAACTTGGCTTGCCCCGATAATTCCCACTGTTTTTCCACGAAGTTCTCTGGGAGGCCAGCAGGAACCCTCTCTCCATCCCCCATTTTTCACTATACCGGCAAGCTCCCAACCTTTCTTCATTCCAATAATCATGAAGCCCAGAGCGGTCTCAGCAACCATTTCAGCTAATACAGGGCTCGCTCCAAAAACTTTTATCCCCTTTTCAAACAGAGCATCTGATACGAGACGTTTGACACTGCCCCCCATATGAACAACTGCTTTTAGACTAGATACTTTTGCCATAATCTCCGAATCCAGAGGAGCCACTTCCCAACTCGTTATACAGGCATCTGCTCCATCTAGAAGTCTAAGCATCTCTTTTTTGTCAGCTGGGTCTTCTGAACCTGTATGCCTGACGACTGCAAAAGACTCCAATATTCGGATGCTTCTATCAGATATCATTCTTGGATAGTATTTTCTTCCTATGGTTATCGCTACAATAGGTTTTACCATTTTTTCTCCTTAATTTTATCATATTTAATTGTATAGACAACTTATATTAAACCGTGTACTATTAGTTGTCAACATGAATCTAAAAAGGATATAATGATTAAGGAGTATAGTATTGAAAATTGACCGAAAAAGCCATATCCCGGTTTACTGGCAGATCAAAGAAAGCATATTTAAAGAAATTACAAGTGGAAAACTTAAACCCGGAGATAAAATCCTTTCCGAACCCCAACTGAAAGAGAAGTATGGCGTCAGCCGGCTGACTGCCAGAAGTGCCGTTACAGAACTGGTGAATGAGGGTTACCTGGTTAGGAAGCAGGGTTATGGTACCTATATTCAGAAACCAAGAATTGAAAACAGTCAGGAGAAATTTAAGGGCTTTAAATCTGATATGGAGGATAAGGGTTTTACGGTGAGATCAGAGATTCTGGAAGTTAAAGAGGTTAATGCCCCCGAATTTATACAGGCTTCAATGGAATTACATAAAGAGGATAAGGTCTTTAAAATAAAACGTCTGAGATTTGCCAATAATGAACCAATTGTAATACACGAAAGCTATGTTTCTTCTGTTTTTTGCCCTGATCTTCTTCACTTTGATTTTAAGAAGGAATCTCTCTATTCGGTATTCAGCAGAAGATACAAGAAAATTATACTTAGTGCTACTGAACACCTGGAGGCAACGCCCGCAGACAAAGAAACTGCCTCCTACCTCGGAATCAAAAAGGGTGATCCAATTCTGTATATACAAAGAACATCTTTCATACAGGATAACATACCCTTTGAGTACAGTCGGAGCTGGTACAGAGGCGATAGATATATCTTCGATATTCATTTGCAGAGACAGTAGAGTCAATTTCTTATAGCACAAAGACATATAATAATCGGAAACTTCTACTAACAGGTCGATCTTTCAAAATCGCCTAATTTTGGAAGACCCTCAGTAGAACTAACGAACCTACCGGATAACAGATTTCAGATATTCAGGGGTAAGGGGTATCCTGTCCAGCCTGATATTCCCAAGAGCATGACTAACCGCATTTACAACAGCTCCCGCGACTCCGTCAGTTGCGCACTCACCGATACTTTTTGCTCCGAAGGGGCCGGCATTTTCAGGACTTTCAACTGTCGTTATATTGATTTCAGGCATATCTGCGGCTTTAAACATTCTGTATTTCTTGAAGTTGGGGTTTGTAACCCTTCCTGTTGAACGGTCAATCAGCATCTTTTCAGATAGAGCATAACCCAGTCCCATATGAACTCCTCCGTTAACCTGCCCTTCAAAGAGCACGGGGTTTATTACTCTCCCGGAATTATGGATAGGAGCGACTTCTATTACTCTTACTTTTCCCGTGTCTGTATCAACCTCGACCTCTGTAAAGACAGCCACATAACTGTCTATGGAATTAATTGATTCAAAGGTTTCAGTTGCTGTTAAATCCCTTTGGCTGCCATGTTTTCCGGCCTGAGCGGAGGCAACTATATCGGTATAGGAACACCTTAACTTTGGATCAGAGATAGAAACTACCGACCTGTTTTCAATTTTAACTTCCGAAGACTTTAAATCAAGAATTGATGCGCCTTCGCTGATCAGCTGTTTTCTAAGGTTTTTTGCAGTTAGTATTGTCGCATTACCGCCAATATAGGTGGTGCGGGATGCCTGAGCCCCCAGGTCCAGAGGAGTAATATCTGTATCTGCTTCAATAACTTCTATATATTCGGGAGGAAGATCAAGAACTTCTCCTGCTATCTGGGCAAGGATTGTTCTGGAACCTGTTCCCAGATCATGTGTTCCCGTCAGAAGAATCACCGTTCCATCATTGTTCATCTTTATAGTTATAGTCGTCAGATCCTGATAAACAGGGTACCATCCGTTACCATGGACAGCAATATCCATTCCGACACCTTTGCGGTATCTGCCGGATTGAAGCTTTTCAGCCTTTTCCCTTCTGTTTTTCCAGTCAAACAACTTCGCACCGGTTTCAATGCACTCCGCTATTCGGGCATTGTGCATAATAGCGCCCAAACAGTTTTTTTCATAGGGTCTTACCACATTCTTAAGTCTCAATTCCACAGGATCAATTCCCATCTTTACAGCGATCTGATCAGTATGAGTCTCCCGGGCAGCCATGATCTGAGGACAACCGTATCCCCTCATCGCCCCGGCGGTAGGGGTATTTGTATAAAAAGAAGCCCCCCGATAGAACATTTTCTCTCCGTTATAAAGGATAAACATCTTGCCGGACTGGGCTCCGACTGTGTTGGGGCCGGCACCAGCGTATGCGCCTGTATTCATATAGGATTTGACATGCTGTCCAACGATATTTCCATCCTTATTCAGTCCTGTTGATACGGTGATTATTGCCTCATGTCTGCTTCTTGTTGAAATGAATGTTTCCTTTCTGTCAAGGAGTATTTTAACAGGTCTGAAAGTTCTCATCGATAAAAGACCAGCAACAGGTTCATGCATGACCTCCAGTTTTCCGCCGAAGGCGCCTCCGCTGACAGTTTTTATGACTCTAAGCTTATTTTGCGGCAGTTTCAGAGCAGAGGCAATTACATCCCGGAAAGAGAAAACATTCTGACAGGAAGACCAGATGGTTAGTTTGCCGTCTCTGGTAAAATTAGCAATATGGCACACCGGCTCCATATAACCATGGTGAACCCTGGGAGTTCTGAATGTATCCTCGAATGAAAAATCTGCATTTTTTATCTGTTTAAGGACAGCTTCTTCAGAATCATTTCCATATGCCAACCAGTCCGCACATATATTTGATCTTTCTTTTCCATTAGGGTTTGCCTGAGCAGATCCCTTCTTAATTGCTTCTTCAAAATCAACAGAAAATGGCAGTTTTTCATACTCAACTTCAATTAATTTAATTGCAGCTGCTGCGATTGACGGATCATCAGCAGCAACGGCAGCAACTCTGTCACCTACATATTTTACCGTATCATCAAATACATACTCTGTCCTCGGCATATCCATAGGACTTGAATCCATGTAGAAACGAGCAGCGCCATTGTAAGCAATATGGGGAGTGTTGAAATGGTGTATGACAGCATGCACCCCGGTCAGAGCCTCTGCCCTTGTCGTATCAATACTCTTTATCCTCGCATGAGGATGTGGGGAAAAAAGAATTTTTCCGTGAAGCATTCCTTTCATCCGGATGTCGTCAATATACAGCATCTCACCGGATGCTTTCATTTCCGATTCACGGTTAAGAATTCTCTTTCCTACATATTTAAAGCCCTTTTCACTTATTTTTCTCTCAAAATCCTTGATTTCTGTATATCGATCACCCATTGACTGTCTCCTTTAAGCGGGAAGCAGCAAGATGCACTGCATCAACAATCTTGACATAACCAGTACATCTGCATAAGTTTTCTTCAAATCCTTTTCTAATCTCTTCTTCAGATGGTTCAGAATTTCCTGAAAGCAAGGCTGTTGTGGTTATGATCATTCCAGGAGTACAGAATCCGCACTGTATGGCTCCGGAGTCCACAAAAGACTGCTGTATTACATTTAGTTTTCCATTCTTAAGAAGTCCTTCAATAGTGACTATCTCTTTCCCTGCCAGATTTCGTGCAAGGAGTATACAGGAATTTTTTGCTTCCCCGTCTACAAGGACCTTACAGGCACCGCAATCGCCAGTTCCACACCCATACTTTGTGCCTGTCAGACTCAAAATTTCTCTTAAAACATAAAGAAGAGTCCAGCTTTTTTTTATTTGAATCTGCTGCACACGTCCATTGATGTTTAAATTAACAGTAATAAAAAAATTCTCCATTTAAAACCTCCATACTTATATAAACCTACAGTGTATCAACCTAACAGACTGTGTGAGAACTACCTTCTTGCTGCTCTTACCACCAGTGGGAAAAATAGAGTTACCAGGCCTAATCCTGTAAACAGGGGCGCATAATAGAAACCTGATGCGAGAATCCCGAAAATAAGTATGCCTATTGTATTCCCAATATCTATCGAGCTTTCCTGAAAAGATAATGCTGATGCCCTGAGTTCGTCCGGAGCACTGTCTACTATCCACGTAGTAAAATTTGTTATACCACCTGCGTAGCCGACAGCAATAAGTGCTGGAGCTGCAAGAAATAGAAGACTGTCTCCCAGTACAGAGGTTCCCAGAAGTATGAGTCCAAGACCGAACATAATTATTAACGGCATCACTAAAGTTATTCTCCCAAGTCTGTCTGATAAATAACCTGAAAGGGTTGAAGCGATTATCCCGAAAGCAGCATAAATGGTGAAAAACAGCGGAGGTGAGATTGTATCCGGAATGGTTGTAAAGTAGATTGCTGTATAAGTCAGAACAATACCCGAAGTGAGAGATGTAAGTATAATCCCGGTATAACATCCCTTAAGATCCTTATTTCTCATTAGAGACAGAAGATCCCCGGGTCTTACAGATCTGCCTGTATTTTTCATAGCTCCATCAGGCAGCCTTACAGTAAACAGAAGAAACATTGCCAGCAGCGATGAAACCGAAAGTGCAATAAAGAAGTGAGGATAGCCGAAATTATTTATTAGGCGAAGCCCAAGAAACGGCCCTGCCATAACAGCTACTGAGGCCAAAGCGCGATACAAACCTATAGCTGTTCCGCGTATCTGCTCAGGAACCATATCGGCAACAGAGGAACTGGCAGCTGATAGAAAAGTTGCCATACCAACAGCCTGATATACTCTTGCAAGAGACATAACAAAGAAATCAGGAGAGAGCCAGATTAAAAGAGGCGCCGTCCCAAAAGCAAAAGCCCCCAGCACCAAAGGAAATTTTCTTCCAACAGAATCTGCAAGGGGACCAAAGTAGAGCCTTAGAATGACAGATGCCAAAGTGAAGATACTGCTTTGAAGGCCTATCATAAAATCACTTCCACCCCTGTATTTTACATAGAGGGGAAAAAGAGTCAGAGAGACCATGAGATTCATCAGAATTAAAAAACTCGAAAAATATACTGTTAAAATAGATCGATCAATAAGTGGTCGATATCCTGATATACGTGGGACATACATACCTTAAAGAACCATGCCACCATCCGCAGAAATGGACTGACCAGTAATATATCTGGAATCTTCAGAAGCCAGGAAGGCTGTTATACCTGCCATCTCCCAGGGCTCTGCAAGTCTTTTCATTGGACAGTCATTTGCCCTCATTGCCAGCCATTCTTCCGCTGTTTGACCATCTCTGCCACCTACTTCCCCGGCTACACTCCTGACCATATCGGTAAGGGTATTGCCAGGGCATAATGCGTTAACAGTAATCCCATAAGGTGCAAGTTCCATTGCCATAGATCGGGTTAAACCAATGACACCGCTCTTGGAAGCGGAATATTCAAATGATGCAGGCCAACTGGTTTTTCCTGCCATAGAAGAGATGTTAATTATGCTCCCCGATTTTTGTGACATCATGACAGGAGAAACTGCCTTGTTGTAGAGAAACGTTCCTGTAAGATTAATATCAATTATCCTCTGCCATTGTTCCAGAGTAACTGCATCAATAGGGGCTCCGGTATAGAGACCAGCTGAACAGATCAGAGTATCTATCCTACCGAATTCTTTTATAGCAGTGGATACTATTTCGTCAGCACCTGATCGATCAGTTACATCCCTTGTAACAGCCACAGCCCTCACGCCATACTTGCTGCATACCTCTGCCGTTTTAATATTCTCTCCCTCATTGATATCAACACAGATTATATCTGCTCCTTCCTGTGCAAATCTTAAAGCACATGCTTCCCCGAGACCTGTAGCAGATCCTGTAATTAAAACTATATTTTCTTCAAAGCGCTTAGTTTTTATCATGTTGATTCTCCTGTTCCCTGTATAGTATTTCTATACTTTTCTGTAGTCTCAGATATGATTTATAATGTATGCGATACTCATGAACAGCTTTGGAATCAGGTTCGTTAATAATCGACTCCTCTGACAATGATGCAGAGAGCTCAAGAAGTGGAAAACCGCTGACACCATAGCCGGCAAGAAGTGCAATACCTGCAGCACCATTTCCTGATGGGTTGTAGTAAACTTTCATATCAAGAACATCTCTTATAATTTCTCTGAATACTCTACTTCCGGCTCCACCGCCGGATAGTATCAGCCTCTTTACTCCAGATTTATAGGCAGTAAAAGAAGTTTTTAAATTATAGGCAATACCTTCCAGAAGGGCTCTGTATATATGCCAGCAGGTATGACTGCTTTCAAGTCCGAAAATAGTCTCCATATCCATTCTTGATGATTCGGTATCAGTCTTCTGTTTTAAATGGGGGAAAATATAAAGATCTTCCGAACCAGGTGCTATTTCAAGAGCTTTCTTATCCGGAAGCGCCCAATTCGAAAATCTCAGGAGATTTCTGAAATGCTCCATTGAATCTCCGCAGGAGATAATACGACCTGCAAACTCTGCCCTACCCGGTCCAAAATGACGTCGTCCGGTAAAATCCGGAAGATTGCCGTCAATAAATATCTGTGTGCCGGACGTACCCAGATAGATCATCATATCCCCGGGCATGACAGCTCCGCAGCCCAGCAGCGCAGAAAATGTATCTCCTGTTCCGGCAATAACCGGTGTTCCTGACTTAAGACCTGTTTCTACTGATGCTTCCGGGGTAATGCCTCCTGCTGTCGCATCGGATTCATACAGATCAGGAAGGATATCTTTATTGATACCCAGTTTTGAACATAGTTCATCTGACCAGTTATTAAATTTCTCATCATATATTCCCCCAAACACAGTTGCGGTATCAATGTCACAACTGAACTTACCGGTGAGCCTCTGAACAATGAAACTATGGGGAACAAGAATCTTATGGATCTTTTTATAATTCTGCTTCTCATTATCCCTGATCCACAAGAGTTTTGGGAGGAGAAAGCCGTGGCTAATGGGGGGGGCAAGTATTTTATTTATGTATCTAAGCTGGGTTTCAGCTCTAATATCTGTATGCATAAGAGCAGAACGAATAGAATGATTATCTTTGTCCAGCATAACAAGACCCGGAACAAAACCTGTTATTCCAACGGCTTTAACCCTTGTAGGATCTATGCCGCTTTCTTTTAAAAGGCCTCTCGATATCTCTTTAAATTCATCCCACCATATACCTGGCTCCTGCACCTGCCAGCCCGGTTTGGGAATTATAGTATCATGTTCAAGACTTAAAGAAGCGAGAACTGCTCCGTTATGTCCAATGATCACACCCTTAGATGCATGAGACCCCAGATCAAAACCAATAAAATACGACTTCATAGGAAATTACCTACAATTTTACAATTACTCTGAATGTATCCATAGCTCCGGCTCTATCAAAGGCTTTTTCGATTGTTTCAAAGGGATATTCTTCAGTAATTAGTTCGTTAAGAGGAAGGCCGCCGTTTGAAATCAGTTCAGCTGCCCTTCTAAAGGTATCCTTTGTGTGTTTAGTCACACCTGTAAGATATATTTCATCGTAATGAAATAGTTTGGGATCAAATGTTAGTATGTCGTCCGATCCTGTGCCACCATATATAACCATGGTTCCATTCTGTACCAGACATTTTATGCCGTCTTCTATAGCCCGTTTCCCTCCGGCAGTAAAAAATACAGATTCTGCTCCCCGACCTTGAGTGTGCTTTTTAACAAACAGCGACAAATCAGTGGTTAACGGATCAACTGCATAATCAGCCCCAAAAGAAAGAGCCTTCTTTCTTCTTGCTTCATCGGGCTCACTTACAATTACAGAAGCTCCCCTGTTTTTTACCAAAAGGAGATGAATCATTCCCATAACGCCTCCTCCGAGAACCACAGCGGTATCACCAAATTCGATCCGGCTTCTATCAATACTGCGAAGAACACAAGCTAGAGGTTCCGCAAGGGTTCCTGTTGCAATGTCAACATCACTGGAAATCTTATAGACCTCATATGCTCTGGCAACAAAGTACTCCGAAAAACCCCCGGGTCCCCATAATTCGCCTGGATTAGAATCGAAACCGGAACCGGTATTTTCACAGAGGTTGTCCAGACCGCGCCTGCAGAAATAACATTCACCGCACCTTGTAAGACTGGCAACCACAACGTGGTCACCCTTTTTTATGTTCTGGGCTACGTTTTTTCCGACAGTCTCAACAATACCGGAAATTTCATGACCGCCAATAAAGGGATAGGAATAGGGAATGCCCCTAAAATATTTCTGTTCCCAGGTGCAGAGGCCGACTGCTTTTATCTTTACAAGAACCTCTGTATCACTGAAAGAGGGAATTTCTTTCTCCTGAAATTCAATTTTTCCCGGACTTGTCATTACTGCAATCTTCATATTTATCCTTTTAATACAGCCAAAGCTTCTTCGATGGATACATTACCATGAATAATTGCCGTCAGGGCCTTGGTCATATTTACAGGATTATCAGCACCCCAGACATTTCTTCCTATTGCAACACCGCTGGCTCCGGAAGTAAATGCATCTTTTATAGATGCCAGAAAATCTGCAGGATTATTAGATTTTGAACCACCCAGAACCAAAACAGGGCAGAATGCGCCCTCAACTACTTTCTTAAATCCAGGTTTGTAACCAATTTTTATCAGATCGACACCAAGTTCACTGACAATCCTTGCACCAAGAATTAGATTTTCCAAAGTCTTATATTTTGGATCTGCATCAAACCCGCCTGGTACAACTTCTCCAACTACGGGCATGCCAGTACCTTCACAAGCCTGAACCACAGCTGCAATGGAACTGAGAGAATCTTTTTCTCCTGCCCCTGGACCACCATTAATAATTACTGCATCAGCCCCCAGCTTAAGGGCAAATTCAACATTGTAGACCATTCGACTTTCATGGTCGTTACCAGCCCCGGCCATTGTAGGCGGAATATCCAGGCGTAAGATTAATCCAACCCCAGCTAATTCCCTTGCAAATTTCTTTGCAAAACCTGCATTAGTTATTATTGCATCGACGCCGCCTTCCACAACCTGTTCAATAACTTTTGCAGGTTTTTCAAGACCCGGGACGGGTCCTCCATTTGTTCCATGATCCATCGCGACGACGAAGGATCTACCGTCTTTAGCCAGTATTTTATTTAGTCTTCTTATTTTACCCATAGTATCTCCAGTTAGTAATAACATTAGCACGTATAAAGCTATCCCTGCTTTCAGTGAATATAAATTTTAATTATCCCTTTAAGGCTCCTTCCATCATAGCTCTAAAGAATGTCTTTCTTCCAAGAATAAAGACAATCAGTATAGGAAGAAGTACAATTATACTGGCAGCAGAAAGAGCGTGATAGGCAACCTCAAAGGATGTCTGAAAATCGTATAAACCGACCATGGCAGTTCTTGCATGGTTTGCAGACAGAAGAGTTACAGCAAACAGGAACTCATTCCAGGTATATACCAGAATAAGGAGAAATGCCACAAAAAGCCCGGGCAGCGATAAGGGAATAAGTACATGCCAGAGCACCTGTACTGAATTACATCCATCAATCTTTGCTGCTTCCTCCAGATCAATAGGTATTGCGTCAAAAAAATTCTTTAGAATTAAAAGCCCGAAAGGCAGTTCAAAACCGGTATATACAAGAATCATAATTAAATGAGTGCTTAGTATTCCCAACTGACTTCCCAGTTTGTAGTATGAAACAAGATTAGTTACACCGGGAATCATCATAAGTCCGAGTATCCCTAATTGAAGGGCTCTGCTTCCCTTGAACTTAAATCGCGAAAATCCATATGCGGCAAATGAGGCAAGTATTACCGTTATTATGGTGGAAACAAATGAATTTATGGCAGAATTGGGCATATAGATCGGTATGAGATCACTCTGAAAAACCTTGATATAACCCTCCAGTGTCCATTCAGGTGGGAAAAACCGGGGTGGTAATACCATTACATCTGTTTTTGTCTTGAAGGATGTCATAAGCGACAGTGCTACCGGGAATACCATGATAAGGCAGAAAAATATCAACAGTCCATGGGTTATAATCTCATCTCTTATTTTCTGTGCTTTAGTTCTAATTAGCATAATTTAGTTTACCCCGAAGCTTAGGATTCACGCAGCAGTCTTATATAGACTACTCCCAAAGTGATATTTATCAGAAACATCATAACCGAGAGTGCTGCTGCATCACCAAAATTCCCAAATTGCCAGGCTGTCCTGTATAGAAAAACTGCTGCGGTCATAGTTGCTGCGCCTGGTCCTCCCTGTGTAGTTGCAAGGATAAGACCCAATGCATTGATACCCCTGATAGTGGTCATAATAGATGCAAGCAATACCGTAGGTCTAATAATAACCCAGGTAATTTTCCAGAACATCTCACTTCTGGTTGCACCGTCTATAGCAGCCGATTCAAAGAGCTCCTTTGGAACAGTCTGCAGGGCGCCAAGGAACAGCAGGGCTGTAAACGCCAGCTGTTTCCATACCGATGCAGCAATCACGACGGCCATGGCTCCACCGGATTTGGAAAGTATAGATACATTATTTATAAATGGATTAAGAAATGTCTGCACCAGTCCAAATGACTGTTGAAACATCCATCTCCACATGGTCCCGCCAACTACTTCGGACAAAACCATAGGGATAAAGATAATTGTCATATATAGGGCTGTAAACCTGCTGCAGTTGTTTAAAAGAAGTGCCAGTATCAACCCGATTCCGATACACGCAAAAAGAAATGCAAAAGTAAATATACCTGTTCTGATCAGAGATTCATAAAAATCCGAATTATTAAGAAGCCTGACAAAATTTTTCAAGCCTACAAATGTATATTCCCCACCTTTAATGCTGCCAAAACTCAGGTACCAGGAATAGAGGGCAGGGTAAACCTGGATGATAAGCAGAAAAAAGATGGATGGACCTATAAGCCAGAAAAAGATTTTTCGATTCATAAAGGTACTTGAAACCTGCATAACTGCTCCTGACTACTTAATAATAACGGGCTGGAAGAAGCTCCAGCCCGTTTGCATGAACAAATTATCTTGAGTTGACTTCATCCTGCGCTTTCTTAAGAACAGGCATAATTTCCTTGTTAGGATTCTGTACGAGTTCATTGGCAATATCAGCAAACTTCAGCATGGCTTCGTCATAGTTGATAATCGGTTCCATAGGTTCAGCATATGCAGACATGAAATCCACAACCTTGCTCCAGTAGACGCTTTCGGAGTATTTGGGATCCTTTTTGCCTTCTTCCATGGTGGGAACCCCACCCCATGCGTATGCTACATCTGCATCCACCTGAGGCTGCATCATAAAATCTATATAGGCTTGAGCCCCTTTAACATTTTTGCTTCCGGTAGGGATACCCCAGGAGATACCGTCAAGAGGAGTAACCGGGTTGCTGCCGGGAGCAGATATATGAGGTGAAAGAACAAGATCCCCTGCCTTGATAGCTTCCTCTACAGATGCAGATTTGTAATCATAAACTGCTCCTGAAGGCGCTTTCAGAGGACTTAGCCATGTATAGGACCAAGATCCTGCATTAAAGGCCCCTGCATCGCCGTTCATAAAAGGGATTTCATCATCAAAACCGGGAGCAAGGATAACTTCAGGTGCATAGCCTTTTTGGATAAGTTCCCTGGTATATTCAATAGCCTTTACGGTTGCATCGTTTGCCCAGGTGATTTTACCATTAGCATCTGCAAAATGACCGCCATAAGTTCTTATCAGAGGCCACCACCATACCTGAACACCCTGTGCTTCTGAAGCCTTCCCTGTTATTGTGAACATACCCTTAGCCTTCAAACCGGGACCTGCAGCAAGAACATCTGCTGTTGTCAATGGAGGACCATCGGGAAAAACTGAAGTGTATGAATAAGTAAGGGTAGATCTGGTATTGAAAGGTACTGCATATATCCTGCCATCGGGACCTCTGCCGGCATCGAGGGCAGTTTTATTTATGCCGTCATACCATGGAGAAGCCTCAACGTATTCGGTTATATCCATCAGAGTGCCATTATCAATATGAAAAGGGAGTTTTGAAACTTTAATCTGGGTAATATCAGGAACATCGCCCCCTGCTTGTACCGCAAGGTTTACTTTGGCATCAATTTCCTTGTAGGGAGTTGTAACAACAATGAGTTCTGTTCCCATTGCCTCTTCAATTCCCTCCACAGCCTTTGCAAAATTATTATCCAGGTTGGTTTGGGGCGCTTTTATGTTGACCTCGCTCCAGAGTGTCACTGGACCCATTTCTTCTGGTTCTTCAGTCGTACCACTGGCAATTAAGAGAGCAGGTATTAAGAGTAGTACTGCAAACATCAAAAATACATAATTCTTTTTCATCTAATTTTCCTCCTGAAAATAATGAGAGTTTTCTGCATGCTCATATAGATGTATAGACAACTTTATGATAGAATAGTTCAGTTGTCAAGAACAATACTTGCTTTTTATCTAAATTAGTTAGTTGGAGGTTGAAAATGATACTGGAACATTCCAGAATCTTCCGTGACGAAAGCCGGATAAAAATTAAAATCCCTTTTACTGAAGGAATGAAAGAGTTTTTTAAGGATGGAGACTTCCCGCTGACAGCAGATCCGTTAAAAACCAGAGAAACAACTATAATCGGTATGTTTATTCTACGGCCAGCCCATGATATATGGTCCGAACCGCCAGTGCGGGCAAACGGATCATTGTCGATTTATGATGTGGTGCACTGGATTTACAACATTGATGGTTTAAGCGGCGGTGGAGTCATTGCCAATGGCAACGTCATGGATGGCTACCGCCTGGCAATGCAGTATGCTATTTCAGATGCTGTTATTATAGGAAGCAGTACAATTATTAATGACGGCGTTCCTAAAAAGGATGGCAGTCCAGGTTATCTATGGCTGCCCCAGCACTGTGCCGAATGGCCTCATCTCAAAACTGCAGATCCTGGAATGATGGATCGATTCAGGGAACAAAGGAAACTGATGCAGCAGCTTGGTTATGCATCACAAAGAGAATATCCAGCTCAAATTGCTGTTACAAGGAGCGGCAATAAAACCAAATCTGATCTGTTGTCTGCTTCGATTTTCCATGAAAAGCTGCCTGATGATTCTCCAATTGAAGCCTATATAGTTACCAGTAAAACTGGAGCCGGCAAGATCCGGGAACGGGCTGCAGACTATAATCTTGAGCACAGGATAGATGATATTCTGATACCACTTTCGCCGGACCAGTATCCCAATGAGATTGACCTGCCCAGGCTTCCTGGTTTGCTATTCAGGGATTACAACATTATACTGGCGAATCATGACGGCGGGAAAAAGGTACTTGAAGCATTCTGTAAAGCAGGGATAATAAATCAGTTTAATTTTACATTTGGAAGAAATCCGTCTTTATACGATGCAGTAAAACAGAATCCTGATATTGATGCCATTACTAAAAATAAAATTCTCCAGGATTTTCCATCCTGCATAAAAGATTTCTTTGATACCGATTCCGGGCGGATGCCGGATAATTTTTTTGTTGCAGAAATTATTACAGATGAACCCTGCGAGGCCGCAGTTGTAGTCCTCGATACAAGAAAGATAAGATCTTTCAAGGAGCAGTAGATGAATGATCAGTACAAAATCGTATTCCCCTCAGACAAGATAAGATTAAAAAAAATTTATCAGAGTGAGGATTCCGAAAAGCTGGATCGTCAGGTTTATACTAACTCGAAAATACAGGAAGTATATGGAGATTTTTCTTTTCCTGTACTGCCGGAGGATAGAACATATACCCTGGGTTCCTTTGTTCAGTCTATTGACGGAAAAATTGCATTTCCAGAGTCTCCTGATGGTACTCTTGTGGCAAAGGGAAATCTAAAGGACAGAGATGGTGCTCTTGCTGACTACTGGATCCTCAATATGCTGCGCACAGTCTGCGATGCTGTACTGATGGGCGCCAGAACTATAGATAGGGAGTCTGAACTGACAGGACGAATTTATGACCCCGACCTTGAGAATTTAAGGATTAAAGCAGGAAAACCCGCAGTTCCCCTGCATATTATTGTCAGCGGAACCGGCTCCGGTATCCCTGTAAATCACAGAATACTCAGATCCCCGGAGATTCCGGTACTTATCGTTACAACTCCAAAGGGTAAGGAAATATTGGCAGATTGTCTCGACCCTCAATTTATCGATTTAAACAACTTCTCCGGTGTCTGTCTTACGGATGATATAAAGGCTGTAGTATCAATTGGTAACGGTAACGGCATTAATCTTTTAGAACTTTTAGACTTCCTAAAACAATCCGGAGTAGATACTATGCTGATAGAGAGCCCTACCTTTCTCGTTTCTCTCATGCAGGAAGCTCTGCTGGATGAGTTATATATAAATACGTCTACGGTATTCATTGGGGGAGGAGCGCTTTCACTTGGCAATGAGATGAACCCATTTACCTTTAACAATCACCCTCACGGAAAGGTAATATCAATTCACAGTCACAGTGATTATTTTTATTATATCAGATACCGGATGGAGTATGATGAGTCCGATGCGACAAGAAAGTAATGAGCTAAACAGTCTGCTGCTCACGGAACTTTCTGTCTGATGTGCAGCTGTAAAGATGCCTGTCCTGAGTGCGGTAACTTCTTACGCAATTAACTCTTAATCCCGCTGGAAGCCACTGACTGCACAAACCATTTCTGGAGCAGCAGGAAAAGCACAAGCAATGGAATGGTAATCATAGAAGCAAATGCAAAGATATCTCCCCAGACCTTGGGATCCTGGCTAAAAAACTGCTGAATTGCGACCGGGAGAGGACGATAACTTTCGCCTCTTGTTACCATGAGTGGCCATAAAAAATCTCCCCACCGAATAATTCCCTGCAAAATGGCCACTGTAGAGAAGATTGGTATAGATAAGGGAATAATTATAGTTCTATATATCTTAGAGGGAGATGCGCCGTCAATCATTGCTGCTTCATCAAGAGCCTTTGGTACCTTTATAAAAAACTGATAAAACAGGAAAATTGAAAAGGGGTCAGCTATGTAGGGAATTATCTGAACATGGTAACTATCAATCCATCCCAGAAAGTTCACTATGAATAACATCGGGATAACAACAGATTCGTTCGGAATGATAATTAATGCCACAATAATGGAAAGAAGGATATTTCTTCCACGAAAGCGTAACCGTGCCAGTGCAAAGGCAATCATACTATTTACGATCAACCCACAACCTACTGTAACACTAGAAATTAAGACTGAGTTAAAAAGGAATCGGGAAAACCGCATTTGCTGAAAGACATCAATATAATTCTGAATACCAATATCTCCATAAGGGAGAAGCCCCTTAAAACTACTCATATCCCTAATTATTTGCATTTCATCATTTTTCAATGAGGAAACAAACATAAAAATAATGGGAAACAGAAAAAAGAGTGCAAGCATAATCATAAGAAGATAGAGAAGCACCCTTTTTATGCTAACCAGGGAACGGGTTAATGTTCTTTCTTTATTGACGGTATTACTCAATTGAACGTTCCTCCCGCAAAAAGTATCGCTGGATAAGTGAAACAGCCAGTACAATGACAAAAAAGACAATGGCGATTGCCGATGCATAACCGACTTTCAACTGCTTAAAACCCTGTTTATAGAGATAGACAATAGTGGTAATTGTCGCATTTTGCGGACCGCCCTTGGTAAGGACCCAAACTTGAGTGAAAAGCTTAAAGGCAAGAATGGTTGTTGATATGGCTACAAATATTGTGGTGTTTTTTAGCTGCGGTAAAGTTATATGTATGAAATTTTTCCAGGGTCCTGCACCATCCATCATGGATGATTCATATAATTCCAATGGAATGTCCTGCAGTCCTGCAAGATAGATGACCATTTGGAACCCCACCCCCTGCCAGATAGACAGAATAATAATGGCAGGTAAAGCCCATAAGGTATCTTTAAGCCAGGCAATATTATTGATGTTCCCAAAACTAATAATACTGAGCATCTTATTGATGAAACCTGCTTTGGGGTGGTAGAGAAAGGACCATACTATGGCAACAACAACCATTGTTGTAACTACCGGGCTAAAATACATTGTCCTGAATGCATTTACAAATTTTATTTTCTTATTAATCAGCATTGCCAACCCGAGGGCCAAACCGGTCTGCAAGGGCACAACAATCACAACAAAAAGAAAATTGTTTCCCAAAGCCTTGTGAAAAGTTGTATCTGCAGCAAGTCGGACAAAATTTCGCAGGCCGACAAAGCTGGTAGGTAAATTCTTATTGGGAATAAGCCTTTGGTCAGTAAAAGAAAACCCAAGAGCCAGGATAAAAGGTAAAATTAAAAAAACAAAAAGAAGTATCAGTGCTGGTAAACAAAACATCCAGGCCGATGATGCCTCTTTTTTTCTTAATTTTTGCAAGCCAGCTGTAGTGTGCATACTTCTCCTCTATATGTATGTCCTGCACTGAAACATCAGTGCAGGACATAGCTGCTCTGGGAACTTTTCGGATTTATCATCGTTCGAGGTAATAACCTGAACTTTTCGGCTGTAAAGCCACTGGCTTTTCGCTTTTAAATCCTAAGTCCGACAAACTCTTAGTTAACAGGATATCCTTTGTTGTCTTCCAGATCCTGATCTATAGCCGCTGCTGCTCTATCAAGTTCTGTTTTTACATCTGCACCTGTAACAATGTTCTGAACTGCTTCGGCAAAAACTTCTGTGATTACCGGATACGCAGGAGTAATAGGTCGTGGTAAAGCTACACCTGTATTCAGCTGCTGAGTAAAAATTTCAAGAGGTCCACCCGCACCAAACAGTGAAGACCGCTCAAGAGCCGACAGGCGTGCCGGAACTGCTCCATTACCATTCGACATAAACAAAGTCTGACTTGGCTGCATAATGTATTCCAGAAATTTCCAGGTTGCATCAGGATTCTTTGATTGTGAAGTTATCCCCCAACACCATGATCCCATACCTGTAACAGCTTTTTTCCCAATCTCCGGCATGGGGAGAAGAACAAGATCTTCACCAAGACCGCTGTTATGAGGCTGCCACATCCAGTGGCCTACAAGGGAAAGGGCTGTAATTTTTTTAGCATAAAAATCATCATCCCCAGCAGGTTCAATAGTTGCATACCCATTTTCAAATAAACTCTGGAACCATTCCATAGCTGCTACTGCTTCGGGTCCATTGATCACACCCTCTGAAGCAGTGTATCCGTTTCGATCAATCAAATCACCACCAAATCCCTGGACAATAGGTGAAAATCCATAAGAATACCATTCTCCCTGCCCATAATTCATTTTAAAATCAATTGCATACTCAACTTCAGGAAGAGCCTGTAATTTCGCGAGGGCATCATTAAACTCAGCAAAGGACCAGCGATCTTCAACAGAAGTCGGGATTCGTACGCCGGCTTTTTCCAGATACGCTTTATTTGCCCATATTGCCAGGCCTGAATCAAAAGTACCAAGTGCATAAATCTTACCATCATATTCGCCCTGGGCGAGAATAGAAGGCAATAAATCTGCTTTCATATCATCAGAAATATAGCTGTCCATAGGAATCAGATGACCTGACCATGCATAGTTGTACACATTAGGACCATCAAAATCGAGAAGATCCGGTAAATCATCGGCCAGTGCTGCCGCGCCGACCTGTTCATTATAAGAACCTTCAGGCAGCATAGTAGCCTTCACAACGACCTCACTCTGAATAGAATTGAACTCATCAATTTGCGTATTCAGAACTTCTCGCTCCTCTCCTTTTCCTGAATGGAACCAAACCTCTATGGTTACAGGACCACCAGCGGTTTGTTCCTGCTCCCCGGCTGCAAATATAGGCAGCGCAATTGCAAGAACCAACAAAAACATACATACTCTCTTCATAATAAAACCTCCGTAATTCCGTTATGTTAAAAAGCTATCAGACACCTGTCTGCTGCTTTTTTAACCCTGTTTGCTTCAGAATAATATTCTTAAAATCCGAACTTATCCTGATATCAGCCATATCCCAGTGTGTGGTGATTATTTCATGTTCCTTTTCCAGAATTTCCTCAAGGAAAGGATCATACTTCTCACGGTTCCTCTCATTTCTACTGCCTAAGGTCTCCCTAAAATTACCATCAAGGAAAATCCGGAAATCTGCATAGCGTAATAATGATGTATAGGTCCCTTCGACTATCAGGATCCTGACACCTGAGACATCCAACTCTTCAGAAAGCAAAAGATCCTTATCATAGTCTACCAGCGGCTTATAGATGGGATTTTCTCCCTTCTTGAATGAGCGAAGGTTCGAGTCCAGGAAGTCAAGCTTGACTTCAAATGGACCAACCTGCTCCCTGTTATTCATTCTCATCAGGTGATTGGTTTTTGGTGGAAACACAAAATAATCATCCTGTTGAATAACAGCTGCCTTTATACCTTTACCTAAAAGTATCCTGCATATTTCAAAAGCTGTTTCGGATTTTCCAGTCCCGGATTCACCTGCAACGGTAATGACATAAGGACTAGTATACTTACTTACTACTACATCGCAGATATCCATAGCCCTTTCGGTGTGCTTTTTCTTAATTACAAGTTTATCCCCAATCATTCTTCACAACTCCGTTCATGCAGTGTTTTACGTATTTGAACAGCCGCCTGTTCCGGGGTCATCTGGCACAGAAAGAGACCGAGATGCTCAAAACCTCCAAATTCCTGGGTATAGGGGAGAAAATCAAAATAGATACCAGCATGTGTATTTGAAATGATATTATATGCAGTCTCCTTCCCTAGTTCCGGCATGATGCTATTAATTACATAGATGGCATCACGCCATCCTTCAGTAACGGCTTCAAGTTCCTCATCAGATAATTCGTACAGGAAATTCTTATCAGTATCCTTCAGGACAAGAGTCATATAGAGTGGACGCTGCATGTAGTACGGCACGACCAAAACGGCTGGGCCATAATCTTTTATGGTTAACTGCCCCGAGTTTTCAGTCAATAAAAATTCAGGAAATGTTTTCTTATGTGCTGCTTGAAAAGCAAGGTTATCTTTCACCCTGCGCGGCATTATATTACTGAAACCTATTTGCTGATGATCATGCTTGAGTGATCCTCCAACTTTTCGGCCATAATTCTTAATGATACTCACATACCCCTTTTTTGTGCGTGGGAAAATAGCATCTGTATGGGAGATTAAATATCCCTCAACGGCAGCCATTCTCTTTACCACCAGTTTTAAGTCATCTAAGGGCATATTAAGCCAGTCATTTTCATGTATTGAGCTTGTCCACTGAAGTAAGTGGAATCCTCTTGTCTGTGGGATATCAGCATTTAGTTTGTGTGGAAATAAGATGGGAAAGAGATTTTTGTTTATAAAAGTAAATCCTTCACTCAGGTGAATAAGGTCAAGGATACCTGTAGTTTTCCCGGAACAAATCACACAGGATGAATTTGCATTTGGTTCAGTATGGTTATCCGTAGGCCGAACTGCCCGTTTTGAGTTATACACAATATAATCAAAGGATCTTGGATCTTGAACGACCTGTTCTTCGGGAAGATATTCAGCCATACTTTTTTCCTGATAAAAAAACTGAATCAGTTCATGTACTTCAAGTGCAGTGATATCCTTACTTCTCATTAATGACTTACACTGCTCGATATCCAATTGATATTGTATCACTTTGCTTCTCCGCTTTTTTGTAGGTTCATTTCAGCTAAAAACTCACCCACTACCCTTTTCCAGGTAAAGCGGGGAATTGTCCTGTGATAGGCATTTTCCGCCATAGTCCTTCTACGCTGTCCATTCTCAAGTAATGATTCCATGGCATTGGCAAACCCCTGTATATCATCAGCAGGAACTATAATGGCTCCATCTCCGATGTTATTCTCATTCTCCCCAACCAGATATTCGGTGGCAAAGGGTATTAAGTTACTTGCAACAACAGGAGTTTTGCAGGCAGCAGCTTCCTGGGCCGACATACCGAATCCTTCCATAACAGAGGGTGAACAATAAATAGCAGAAATTGAGTACAAAGCGGGCAGCCATTCCCATACTGAGCCTAGAACTACTGTTTGGTCTTCTACACCGCACTCCTTGATAAGTGAAATCAGCTCACTGGCCAATGCAGGGTTCTGCTGACCAATGGATACCACAAGCAGGCTTGAAGGAAATTTTCCGGCTACTCTGGAATATGCTTTTATTAACACATCCTTTCGTTTTGTTTTATCTGTACGGCTGATTTCCGTAATTATTTCCGGGTGTTGTACACCCCTCTTTGTCCCCAGAATATTATCCGATAAAAGATTCCATACGGGATGACTTTGCTCAATATTCAGGGGTGAATAACGTCCTGTATCAATACAGGGAGGAATAAATAAAATCTTTCCCATAAATTCATAGTCGTTCCGTAGTGAATTTTCTACGAGCTGTGAAGTTGAAGCAACAACCTCAAGTGTTGACAGAAGTCCATTTTCGACCTGGATTCTTTCTTCCATTCGTAACTGTATATTATCCTGTTCACTGGTTTTCTGCTTTTTTATATTTCCCAATGAATGAGGCACCCAGACATGCGGAATCTGCTGCTTCATTCTTTTCAGTAATGCTATAGTGATAGACGCAGCATCCCAGTAGTGGGAGATAAGCATGACCGGAGGATCATTTTCCCCGGTTATAAAGGTATAGAGATTTGCCCCTAAACTGGATATTTGTTCATGCATATCTTCTTTTCGAATGAACTCTTTACAACTGTCTTCAAGATAAAAAATACGTCTGGATTTATCCTTATACACAAGTCCTGACAATATTTTACCCGATACAGGATGAGGATACCCTCCCCTGTTCACAATGGTTATCTTGAATCCAAATGCTGCAAGGCAATCGGTAAATTGGTTAACAAATATATTTTGCCCGCCTGTATCAGTTAATCCCGGGATCACTGTCCATTCATGAGTTCCATGATTGGTAATCATGAAGATATGCGGAGCATTGTTAGCAGTAAAACTTATTCCTGAATCCAAAATCCTATCCCAAGCTAATATTTATGATGGAAACGTTTCCATCATGATTCAGAATACCCCGATAATTATTTATTGTCAAATGGTATTTATATAATTTCTTGTTGATCAGCGATAATGTCATGGTATAAGTCGTCAGGGAAAATGTCACCCTTCTAAAAATCTCACTATACTGGAAGGATGAAAATTGAAATGACAAAACAGGATGCAAGAAAAG
>JABMQR010000314.1 GCA_013202335.1 Bacteroidota bacterium | reverse complement strand
CTATTTTGCAGAAAAATATCCTCGCAGGTTCTTTAATTTTGGGGTTGCAGAGCAAAATGAAATGGCTGCTGCTGCCGGCATGGCTGCTTCAGGTCTTATCCCTTTTGTCTCCACTTATGCTGTATTTGCCAGTATGAGGGCTTGTGAACAAATACGTTCTTTCATCTGTTATCCAAACCTTAATGTAAAAATAGCAGTCAGTCATGGGGGTCTTACCGCATGTACTGATGGTGCAACTCATCAGGGAACAGAGGATTTAGCTATTATGAGGGCAATGCCAAATTTGACTGTGATTGCCCCAACGGATTATTATATGGCAAAAGCCGCAGTTAGGGCTGCAGCAAAACATATTGGACCTGTATATCTTCGATTAACAAGAGATCCGCTGCCGATAATATATGATGATAGTTTGGATTTTACTATCGGAAAATCAGTAAATCTTAGAAATGGAAAGAATGTTACCATTATATCTACGGGTGACATGGCCTCACAAGCACTAAAAGCTGCTCATATGCTTGAAGTTGAAGGTATTGATGCTGCGGTTATCGATATGCCCACACTAAAACCCATTGATCATGAAGCTATCATACTTGCAGCTTCTAAAACTGCGGGGATTGTAACTGTAGAAAACCATCAAATAATCGGCGGGCTGGGAAGCGCTGTTGCTGAGGTCCTGGCTGAGAATTTTCCTGTTCCGATGATAAGATTGGGATTAAGAGACACTTTTGGAGAGTCCGGAGAGTATGAGCTTCTTCTAGAGAAATATGGATTCAGCAGTTCTCATATAGTACAGGCCTGCAAAAAAGTTATTAAAAGGGGTGGAAACTATGTACAGCATACATGAAGATACTGTTGCTTTGAAACAACTTAAAGGTCGCTCATATAAACTTTTGGGATGCGAGGATACAATTGGTTGTAAAAATTTAAATATGGGTGTTTCTTTTTTCCCCCCGGGTCTTCATGCTCCGGGGCATGTTCATGAAACGGAAGAAGAGGTTGTGTACTGCATGCAAGGTTCAGGTGAATTGGTTATTGATGGAGAACCTGAGAAAATAAATCCCGGGACTGTAGTATTTATGCCTCCGAAAAGTCTGCATTCAGTAAACAATACAGGCAAGGAAATCATAAAGCTGCTATTTATTTTTTCGCCTGGTGCAAAAATAGGACAATATGGGAACCATGAAAGTAAATAATATCGGTAAAGATTTCGAGGGAGTTGATTTGAGCAAAGAATATCTGGCAAAAAAACTGCACAAAATTGCACAAAGCTTGAGAGCCGATGCATTAGAGATGATATACAAAGCAAAAAACGGCCATCCTGGCGGATCTTTATCTGCAGCGGATATTATAGCAGCCTTGTATTTTCATTTTTTGCATATTGACCCGGAAAAACCATTATGGGAAGACAGGGACAGATTCATTTTAAGTAAAGGTCATGCATGCCCGATATTATATGCTGCACTTGCAGAAAAGGGCTATTTTGACAAGAGCCATCTGTTAACTTTAAGGAAAATAAATGGGATACTTCAAGGTCATCCGGATATGAAAAAAACTCCGGGGGTTGATATGACAACAGGTTCTCTTGGAGTTGGACTTTCAGCCGGGGTGGGAATGGCGATTGCGGCAAAGCTTAAGCAAAAAGCCTACAAAATATATGTAATTATTGGTTGCGGGGAGCAAAACGAAGGGATTATATGGGAAGCGGCAATGTCTGCTTTTAAGTTTAAATTGGACAACCTTATTGTCATATCAGATTTTAACAAACTACAGCTTGATGGTTACAACAATGATGTTATGCCTCTTGAACCCATTGAGGATAAGTGGCAATCATTTAACTGGCATACCCAAAGGATAGATGGACACGATATGTATCAAATAATTAACGCAATCGGGAATGCCGGGAATGAAAAAGGTGTGCCTTCGATTATTATTGCAGATACAATAAAAGGCAAGGGTGTATCCTTTATGGAAGATAAACGTGAGTGGCATGGTAAATGCCCGAATAAAGAAGAATTTGAACTGGCCATAAGAGAGTTGAGGGGGTAAAAAATGAAGAGAGTAGCCTTAATTCATACAGGTTTTGCATTGGTAGATGTGCTGACGGAATTATTCAAAGAGATAATACCCGATGCAGAGCTGATACATATAGTTGACGATAGCCTTTTACGACAGGTGCTTAAAGAGGGTAAACTCACAAAGTCTGTAGTGAATAGAATGCTTCACTATTTCCAGGCAGCAGAGTTATACAATGTAGACTGCATATTCAATGTATGCTCATCTGTGGGTGAGGCTGCGGATGAAGCAAGAAAACGTATAAAAACTCCTATAGTCAAGATAGACGAACAAATGGCAGAGGAAGCTGTAAAGAGAGCGGTAAATATCGGTGTAGCGGCGACACTTAAAACCACCCTGGACCCGACATGCAGGCTTATTGAGAATATGGCTGCAAAAGCAGGGAAGGAAATCAAGATAAAGAAAACACTCTGCCCAGGTGCATTTGCAGTGCTTATGAATGGAAATCCTGAAAAGCATGATGCGATAGTCTTAAAAGGGATAAAAGATCTGGCAGGTAAGGTTGATATAGTGGTGCTTGCACAGGGTTCTATGGCAAGGTTGGTAAAAACGCTTGATAATCATCTTGCTGGAAAAGTTTTATCAAGCCCCATGAGTGGAGTATTGGAAGTAAAGCGTATTTTAGGTGCAAAGGATTCGAAGTGAGTGCGCCAAGCAAAGATACTATAAGCAAGTTGGACAATCCAGCACATGTAACGGCTAAATCGGCACGGAACTGAACCATGAGTATGAGAAGGTGACGAATCGTGCAAAGCCACTGGAAGGGCAGCCTGTCAGCCGCAATGCGAAAGCGTGAGGTGAGTTGTGCTCCTGAGTACAGGAGGTCTCGAAATATTCCATATTGCACAGGGTCAAGGAGTTCGTTTTCTGGAAACCAATATCAGTGCAAACATAATGGTAAGAGTGTATCTGGCGTGCCGGGGTCTGAGTCCGTAGCGGGTAGACGAATTGTTTATGTTGGAACTTGGGAGAACCGAAACATTCCTGAAAGAAGCTTTTGAGGAACCAAAGAGGTACCGAGGAAGTATAGTGTTTCGGTAGTCGGACTAACTCATAGTAGACGGGGGAAATAGGGTAATGCCTATTGAGGACATTGGATCCACCCGAAGGGGTTAGTAATTATGCGCAAAGGTATGGAGTAATGTTATGCTATCCACTGGGATAGTAAGAGAGTCATACACCGAGATGATTTACTTAATCATAATGTTTGTGTACTTATATATCAGCATGTTATTGTTAGGAACAATGGTGTTACAAACTTAACAGGAATGAGAATGTAATATTCAATAGTGAGCTATTAGATGTGTTGTGAGTGTAATTGAAGAGCCGGATGTGGG
>JABMQR010000313.1 GCA_013202335.1 Bacteroidota bacterium | reverse complement strand
TCAACTTTAAAAAATATTACGCCCGAAAAAAAGGCAAATCACTCAAACTTTCGCCCCGGGAGTATGAGATACTCAAATGCTTCATCGAAAAGCAGGGAGAAATCGTTTCACGTGAAGATCTCCTTAATCAGGTCTGGGGCTACGACTCTTTCCCGAATACACGTACTATCGATGCACACATCGCAAAACTTCGACGAAAGATTGAGGACAAGCCTGAAGAACCAAAGCTAATTGTCACGATACATGGCATAGGATACAAATTCCTCTAAAAGTTACAGTTATAATATTTTACGTTCTTTTACATCCAATTAACAACTATTCACAACTACTGCCTTACCTTTCAGGTGAAAATAATTTTTAACATCAAAAAAAGGAGGATATTATGAACAGCAGAAAAACACTAACAAAAATCATGGCTATTAGCCTGATATTTGGAACCAGCCAGATTTTCGCCCAAACGGCTGAGGAACTCCTTCCAAAGGCTATTCAGCTCGAAGAGGTAAAAGGCGAACTGGAAAAGGCGATTGAGGTATATCAAACAATCGTCACAAAGTTTTCGACTAACAGGCCAATCGCAGCAAAAGCACAGTTCCATATTGGGTTGTGTTATGAAAAGCTGGGCAGACAGGAGGCGCAGAAAGCCTACCAGGGTGTTATTGATAATTACCCTGATCAGGTAGAGGAAGCCAAGCTAGCTAGAGAAAAGCTATCCATTCTTGTAAAGGCCAAGAAAGATGTGAAGGAATTGAAAATTCAAAAAGTCCTGGAGGGATATGTTGTCTATAGCTCGGTCTCTCCGGACGGAAGATATTATGCCTATCCGGATTGGGATAAAGGTGGAAACCTTGCAGTGAGAGAGCTTGTTACAGGAAAGAGCCAAATCCTCACCGAGGATGAAGGAGGATTTGCTTATGATGTGAGATGGTCTTCGGACAGCAAGAATCTTGCATACGCGTGGGCTAATTGGTCGGACTTGAACACAACCGAGATCAGAGTGGCAGGACTGGATGAGTCCGGTTCCCGGATTATATTTAAAAAGCAAGGTGTAGGCGCCACTCCTTTTGACTGGTCCCCCGATGGAAAGAATGTTTTAGCCCTTTTTTATGAGAAACCTTTGGATTTTGAGGAGCTCAGATTGATTTCCATCAAAGATGGATCTATTCAAACTCTGAAAAAATATCAATCTGTAGAATCATACATGCATTTGAAGGAAGGATATTTTTCACCGGACGGTCGATCCATTACCTACACAAAAGAAATGAAATCAGGTCAATCCATACATAATGACATTTTTCTCTTCTCCCTCGATGAAAAAAAGGAGATTCCTCTGGTCAAGCATCCCGCTGACGAATATCTTTTGGGATGGTCACCAGATGGAAAGCATGTGCTCTTTGCCAGCAACCGCACAGGAACCATAGGAGTATGGGCAATACGAGTGTCAGAACAAGGAATCCATAAAGATCCTGTGTTGATCAGGGATAATATGGGGCCCATGATACCTCTCGGTGTGTCCGATGACGGCGCTCTTTACTATGGTCTCAGGAATGATCTGTTCTTTATCTACCTGGCTGGAATCGATCCTGAATCGGGAAGGACCATCGATGATCCAAAGAAGCTGTCTCTGCCTTATGAAAAATACAACATTGATCCCTGCTTTTCTCCAGAGGGTGATCGCCTGGCGTATATTTCGGATCGTGGTGTTTTTCGAAAATTTACTAACCCGGTTCTCTGCATTCACAATCTTAATAGCGGAGGGAATACTGAAGTCAGCCCGAATTTGAAAGTTTTTCGACAGCCGCGGTGGGCTCCGGACGGCAGCAAAATTCATGTCATGGGATGCGTCAAGGAATGGGATTGGGCCATTTACAGCATCGATCCTCAAACAAAAAAGGTTGAACCTGTTATCCCACCCGAAGAAGACAGCGATGTGTCCGGTCATTGCTGGTCTAAAAGTGGAAATTCCATCTATTATTTAAGGGTAAAAGCGATTGCTGAAGGATCGGCAATAGGCAATAATCGGATTATTCACCACAATTTAGAGACAGGTCGAGAAGAAGAAATCGGCACATTTCAATCCGTCAACTCAACTCATGGACTTTTTGGCATTTCTCCGGATGGCAAAAAATTGGTGTTTGTCCAAAGAGATACGGATCAAGACTTAGATATAATCAATGTCATCCCTGTAACAGGTGGAAATCCCGAAAAAGTATGTGTGCTTGATCTTAATAAATATATGATCATGAACCTGACATGGACTTCAAATGGACGTTTTATCATCTTTTCTTCTTTAAGTTTGTCAGAGGAATCCGAGAATCAATGTGAATTGATGAGAGTCTCCGCAGAAGGTGGAAATCCCGAGAAATTGGGAATCTCAATGTATGGTATCTCTTACATGAGCATTCATCCCAATGGACGACAGATTGCCTTTTCTTCTCAAGGGTCAACCAAAAAGCCTGCAGAAATCTGGGTAATGGAAAACTTTCTTCCTGTTGCTGAAACCAAAAAATAAATCAACCCATAACACCCCGGTTGCTCTGCTTGAGGCGGATCACCGGGTGTGTTATTTTTACGTGGTCGCCGGCTACAAGTCATCAGACCGGTATTACCAGATCAAAGCCAAATCCATAAACATCTAAAAATATTGTTATTAAAAGTATTTTGTTGTAATTTTACTATACATCATGATAAATGAAAGAGGACCTCGTATAACTCTCTGAAGGAATATAAGATTGATTGCTATATTAAATTACAATTCCTTGACAATTGACTGAACAGAAATTCTTACCATAGTATTTCTAATTATTTCGTTCAGATTAAGTAAAAAAGGATGAAGCTGTTTTCAACCGTATTACGCAGGAAAAGAGGAGTTATCCTATTTGTAGCCGCCTTTATGTTACCACTTTTTTTTGTAGTGGTTGTCAGTATTGATACCTTTTCGAAACGACAAAAAACAACCCGGAATCTGTTGGAATCTAATCTTTGGTTCTCAGGGCGATCAGCCCTGAATCAACTTGAGACACAATTCAATGAAATAGAGAAAAGATGGTTGAATGCTGAATATTTCAGCAGCATACTAATGGGTGACAGCCTTAAGCTAATTGACACAAATCCCGACATGTTTCTAATTGATCAGGACTTTCAGGTTGTATATCCTGAAACTGGTAAAGACAAGAACCTCTATTTATTAACTTACAATAGAAGCTGGAATTCCGATTACAGAAAATATATGGGCAGAGCAGAGACTGCAGAACTTACCATGCGAAG
>JABMQR010000312.1 GCA_013202335.1 Bacteroidota bacterium | reverse complement strand
ACTATTGAATTACAGGAACCTTCGGATGTAATGGCTGTCCTGCAGTCCAAAGTTGATAATATTACCATACCAAAAGAGTTGTTGTTCAAGGATGTTGATACAGAAGCACGTAATATGAAGGGAGAGCAGGCAGTACTTGATCAGCTTGTCTGGGAACTAAATGGAGATCCCTATTTCTATGAGAACCGGCATACTCCTCCGGTACTTATTACTGAAACAGCAACTAAAGAGTCAGAAGAGTATTGGATTTACTATAATACCACTAAATTCAGCGGAAAACGGCTAATTGTTAAACCGGGCCAAAAAGTTTTAAGCACCGATCTTGGTGTATACAACGTTTTGGTTTGGAGCGGAAAAGGAAAAGCTGATGAGTTTGTAATACAGGGTGGAAATTTTGGGATGGATGAAATTCTCGTTACACATGATAAAGCATTATTCGGTGTTACCTATGAGAATACCGGTGACATTGATCTTGAAATATTAAAATTCTTTGGCCCGGATATCAATAACTCAATAATACCTTATTTGAAAAAATATCCCGGTTGATAGATTCAATTATTTCAATTGATACGAATCGCACATTACATAAAAGGAAGAAACCGCTAAATATGGAAAATAATACAGTAATTACTAAACTTGAAGCCGAAGCTCTTTATGTCAGAAAGTTAATTCTGAAGACAACGTATGAAGCCGGATGCGGACATACCGGGGGATCGCTATCAGAAACAGAAATTCTTGTTGCGCTGTTCTTTGAAATATTGAGTATTAATCCTGAAGATCCAAGGAACAAGGATCGGGATCGGTTCATACTTTCAAAAGGTCATGCAACTCCCGGCTATTATTCTGTACTTGCTGCACGAGGATTTTTTAAGGAAGAAGAACTTGCCACTTTTGATACCATTAATAGCCGGTTACAAGCACATCCCGATATGAATAAATGCCCCGGAGTCGATTTTACCAGTGGTTCATTAGGACAGGGTTTGTCTATTGGC
Organism: Bacteroidota bacterium; assembly: GCA_013202335.1. Next base: position 2,186 of record JABMQR010000312.1, on the reverse strand, counting down.
AATGGAATCGCCTTAGGAGGCGAAGACCAAAAGCAAACCTTTAAAACCTGGGTTCTTTTGGGGGATGGAGAGAGTCAGGAAGGGCAGGTGTGGGAAGCCGCTCTCTATGCAGGTGCACATAAAACGAAAAGATTGATCGCCATCATAGATTATAACGGAGTCCAGCTGGCTTCAACAGTAGCAGATGCTGTTGACCTGAATCCGCTTGCTGCAAAATGGGAAGCTTTCAATTGGAAGGTTTTTTCCTGTGATGGTCACAATATGAAAGAGTTGGTGGAGACAATGTATCAAGCTGGAGAAGCATCCGAAAAAGGTCCAGTTGTAATCATTGCCAAAACAGTAAAGGGGAAAGGGGTTTCCTTCATGGAAGGGAAGTTCGAGTGGCATGGTGCAGCTCCTAATAAGGAAGAGTATCATCGGGCTTTACAGGAATTAGGCTGATGTTGATAGAATAAAGGAGTTTAACAACTTATGAAGCTTGGAGATATGATTATGCCCAGGGTGACGTTTGGAAACACTCTGGTGGAAATAGCAGATGAATATCCAAAATTGAGGGTATTTGATGCAGATGTGGGTGCCTCAACGCAAACAGCGATATTCCGTGATGCCTACCCTGACCGCTTTTACCAAATGGGGATAGCTGAAGCGAACATGGTAGGAACTGCTGCAGGAATGGCATCAACTGGATTAATCCCTTTTGTGTCAACGTTCGCTATATTTTTAACAAAACGGGCTGGTGATCAGATTCGAAATTCCATAGCCTATCCCCATATAAATGTAAAGTTAAATGGGGCCTACGGAGGACTTCCAACAGGAAAAGCCGGAGCTACTCATTCGGCAATTGAAGATCTGGCAGTGATGAGAGCTATGCCGGGCATGACCATTTTAGTGCCTGCTGATTCCAGGGAAACGCGTGAGGCAACGAAACTGGCTATGGAGATTGATGGACCTGTGTATCTTCGCACAGTTCGTTGTCCCGTACCTGTGATATTTGGGGAAAGCCATCGAATGAAGTTGGGGAAAGGGGAAGTGATTCATGCCGGTCGTGCAGCCGTAATTATTTCAACTGGAATGATGACTCCAAAGGCGCTGCAGGCAGTAAGAGAATTGGAAGTAGAAGGAATTAAGGTTAAATTGATTCATATGGGAACAATTAAACCTATTGATAAAGAGATAATAGCCAATGAGGCAAGTGAATTCGGCCACATCGTCACAGTAGAAAACCATAGTGTAATCGGTGGGTTGGGAAGTGCTGTGGCCGAAGTAACGGCAGACCTTTGTCCCTGTCGGGTAACAAGGTTGGGGTTTCAAGACATATTTGTTGAATCTGGGGATGATGAAAAATTATTTACTTTATATGGAATGAATGTCGAAAACATTAAAAGTACTATAAGGAACATACAATGAAAATAGCTGTTATTAATGAAACAAGTGCTGCAGATAAAAATAGTGATATTATGGCCGCTCTGGAAGGAAGTGGTCATGAAATCCTGAATGTCGGGATGAAGGAAAAAGGAGCTGACCCGGAGCTGCAGTATAATCATACAGGGTTTTTAACGGCTTTACTGCTGAATACTAATAGGGTCGATTTTGTAGTTGGAGGTTGCGGTACCGGACAGGGTTATTTGAATTCAGCCATGCAGTATCCGGGAGTGTTCTGCGGGCATATTCTAACTCCTTTGGACGCATGGCTGTTTACGCAGATAAATGGCGGAAACTGTATTTCTCTTGCCTTGAATCAGGGGTATGGTTGGGCAGGGGACATCAACCTTAAGTTTATTTTTGAACGGATTTTCAGTGTTGAAATCGGCTGCGGATATCCAGAAGTAAGAAAGGAACCGCAACAAGCCTCCAGGAAAAAATTGGGAGAAATATCTAAAGCAGTACATCTTTCTCTTGATGCCATAATTTATGCGATGCCCGAAGATATTGTTGTTTCTTCCTTAAGCTACCCCGGGGTGATTGATGTTCTTGATTTAAAATCAATGGCTGATGACTCTATAAAAGCAGCCATTCAGAATTTTATGTAAGTTAGGGGTATGAGACGTAACTGTTCTTAATGGTAATTGAGGCAATTTCATAAATCAAAGATTTATAGAAATAGTCTTATGAAGTTTTTGATCATAAATTTGTAATATGTTATAATATAAGTAATTACAATCAATCAAAAACTTCTAACTATAGGT
>JABMQR010000311.1 GCA_013202335.1 Bacteroidota bacterium | reverse complement strand
TGAGGGACGACATCCCCAAAATGGTGGAAAGGGAGTTGAGAAAGAGACGGCTCAAGCATGGATTGCTAGTGGATTAATAGTCCTTAGATCGTCTATGTACAAAAAACAAGAAATTCAGGATATAAGGCAGGTGAATTTATGAAAAAATCAAGTTTGTTAAGATTTCTCCCTATATTTTTTATTCTGTTAACAGTGCTCCTTGCCGGATGTTCTTCAAGAGGTACTTATACTATGGAAACACTGAATTAAATACAAAATCAACAATACAGGAATCCGGGGCATCCACAACCACGAAAATCCCACTCGACAATCCGAAAGGGTTATCCAAAGCGGTTTATGCCGGTGGTTGTTTTTGGGGTGTGGAATACTATTTTGAAAAACCTGATGGGGTATTCGATGCTGTCTCAGGTTATACCGGAGGAACTACAGAAAACCCAACCTATCATGAAGTATTAACGCATACTACAGGACATGTTGAAGCTGTTGAAGTGACCTATGATCCCACAGTAATTACGTATGAAAAACTAACAAAGTACTTCTTTGAAATTCACGATCCCACACAAACGGATGGGCAGGGACCAGATATTGGAAATCAATATCTTTCAGTTGTGTTTTATCAAAATCCACAGGAAAAGGAATCAGTGGACAAACTGATTGTGATTCTTGAAAATGAAGGTTTTGATATTGCCACTTCAGTAACACCCTCTGCAATTTTCTGGCCTGCAGAATTATATCATCAGGATTATTATCAGAAAAATGTATCTCTGCCCTATTGTCATTTTTATACCAAACGATTCCCATAATGTCAGAAGGCTTCTCTTCCCTTTCCTCTGAAAAGAAACTTGTACCCGATAATAAGCAAAATCCCTACTCCAGGGAAAATAGCCATCACCCTGAACATATTGGAGAAACCTATCTTTTCTATCAAAAAGCCACCCAGCGGGCTGCCCAGAAAAGCAGCTAAGCCCCAGGCAATAGACATATACAGACTCATAGCGAAAGTTTTATTTTCAGGGTTGATTTTAGCATTAATAAAACTGATGCATGCGGCATGAAGAAGTCCGAATGTCAATCCATGCAGTAGTTGAGTAATCCCAAGAAGTAACAGTGAATCAACACAACTGTACACAATCAGCCGTACAACCATAGCTCCCAATCCCAGCAGTATAGCAATGAATCTTCCTGTCACACGGATTATCTTTCCAGCAAACAGTATAGGTAAAATCTCGGCACCAACAGCAATCATCCAAAACAGTCCAATATTTACAACCTGCATCTCCTCCTGGAGATAGATCGAAAAAAATGAATAATAACTGCTAAAACCAAACCGGCCAAGAAACACTGCTGTGATAAGAATAATATATTGAATAGTTGTTGTTCTTCCCTCAGAATTTTTCTCATGCACCCAGCCTCCGGCAATTCTACCGGATGTAGAGCTGTGGTTGGCTGCCGGGAGGAATAAAAGGGAAATTGCGTATAATGCTCCTAAAATAAGTGTTCCCCGTGCAATTGTGGTAGGTGTCGGGGAGTTGAATATTCCTGTTATTTCAAAAAAGATCAAAACAGCTACGAACCCTATACTTCCAGCCCCCCGAACATGCCCGTAATCATGTTCAGGATCAGGTAAATTATGACTAATCATTGAATCATTTACTGACATTATAGGTTTAAAAACAAAACCGAACAGTGCCGCCAGAAGAAAGGTAAGAAATATTGATTGTGTTAAGATCATTGCGAATAATACAACTGAACTAATCAGGGTACCAAAAAATAAAACTGTTCTGAATTTACCTGTTCTGTCGACTAATGCGCCAAGAAAGAGAGGCCCGGCAATTCCTGCAACTTCCCAAATACCAATAACTGTACCGGTTATGGAGGGCGCCAGTCCTTTCCCATGAAGAAAAATCTGAAAATAAGGCGCAACAATTGCATACATGGCATAAAATAAGAAAAGGCTGAATATATATCTAAATTTTTTGGTTATCATTACTAAACTGTGTAGCATGTAATTTCATACTTGTCAGTAGGGTGATCAGGATTTTTTCTTTATATAGTGATACGAAGAATGGGGATAAATATCCAATAAATTCATCTATAGTATAATTATACATCCATTATAAAAAAAATATTAGTAGTAGACTTTTCAAATACTGGCAGTGCATATACATCCTGATCAAACTCCCCCCCATCTTCGTACCACTGGTAACTAATTCCTCCTTGACAAATGAACTCTCATATTCTATTATATCGTTATCCGGTATATCGTTATCCGGTATATCGTTATCCGGTATATCGTACTACGTTGTATCGCATTTCTATATATCGACATACTGTATATTGGAGTTACTATTGATGAATCCAGAGAAATTCTCGCCATTGACAGAAGCAAGTTTTTATATACTTATCTCACTAATAACTCCCCTGCATGGGTACGGAGTGATGAAAAAAGTGGAAGAACTGAGCTCTGGACGGGTAAAGCTTGCACCGGGCACTCTTTATGGGGCTTTATCTAACTTACAGTCCTCAGGATTGATTACCAGTGGGGAAGGAACGGATAATCGAAAAAAGAAAATGTATAAAATCACCCTTCATGGATTGTCGCTGACAGAGTACGAAATTAAACGTCTTCAGGAAATGGTTCATAATGGAAAAACCCTTCTGCAAAATATCACAAAGGAGCAGTAAATGATGCACTCTGCTAAATCTATAAAACGATGGAAACTGTTCTGGGCATGGCAGGATGACAAAGAAGCTGCCTGGTTGCGGGAAATGTCGAAAGAGGGCTGGCACCTAACTCATGCAGCCCCCTTTCTCTATACATTCCAAAAAGGAGAAAAGCAGGATTATCTTTATGGAATTGATTATACCATCAACTATAAAAAAGATATTCCTCATTATCTTGAATTATTTACAGATGCGGGATGGGAACTGGCTGCTCAAATGAGCAACTACTATTACTTCAGAATTGCTGCTGAAGATGAGTCAGATATGGGTATTTTTAGTGATAATACATCCAGAATAAGAAAATACCGCACTACGCTTGTCGTACTTGCAGCAGTAAGTTTACCTCTGTGGTTATTTTTTATAACCGGAAGATACGAGGAGATGGTTTCACATTCAGGTATCGTAGGGATAATTTATAAAACAGCTTCAATTATTATAATACCCTTAGCCATTATATATATCATCGCTTTTATTAAACTTATAAAAAAAATTAGCGATCATAAGCATGATATAAGTGAGTGAGTGTGTGTGATGAATAATGAAGCTCTGACAGAAAGCATAAGGATAAACGGTAAATTTTCATTTTCACGCTCAAGCGGCCCTGGGGGGCAGAATGTTAATAAAGTCAGTACCAAGGTACGCCTCACGATCGCAATCGATCTGTTACAGGGCTTAACCCAAAACGAGAGGGAGCTCCTTCTGACTTATAATAGAAAATTCCTGGTGAATGGTGAGTTTCTGCAGGTTTCGGTTGAGGACAGCAGGTCACAGTATAGAAACAGGGAACTTGCACTATCCAGAATGCTAAGTGAAATAAAAAAAGCGATAGTAATTCCAAAAAAAAGAAGGCCTTCTTCACCTACCAAAGCATCAAAAGAGCGTCGACTTAATGAAAAAAAACTGCTGAGATCAAAAAAAATATTACGGGGAAAAGTAGATCCGGACAGATAGGAGACGGGGGACGGAAAGATTGGGAAATGAAAATGAAGGGTTAAGAGATAGGTTACACTTTGACTATGGTAAAGTGACAATTCTCCTGCATTTGTTTTACAAATGCAGGAGAATTTCTTCATCTTCCCGTTTTCGGTTTTCGGTCTGTTTTCTCCAGTGTCCCTGGCCTTAATCCTCCGTCCCTCCCACGGTTCTGCGAAAGGAGAATTTCACATGTGTTTTAATATGTCAATTGTTAAGGAAATAGAAGCAATCCAGGATGAGTTTAAGGCTGATTTCGCACAGCATCCGATTCTTACCGAAAAAGCATTAACCATGTATAATCTATCAGGATTTGCGCATCCTGAATGGCCGGTTATATGCAAAGAGAGCCCAAAAGTAATTCACATGCTTAATTGGGGACTGATTCCTCACTGGATCAGAGATTCTGCTGCAGCCGGGGATATTCGTAATAAAACTTTAAATGCCCGCGGTGAAACGCTGGGAAAATTGCCTTCAGACCGCTACTCTTTTCCGAAAAAAACCTGTTTGATTATAACAGAAGGATTTTTTGAACCTCATCAGCATCAAAAAACTTCCTATCCATTTTATCTTCATCGATCCGATAACCACTTACTCTCTCTTGGCGGGATATATGCGGATTGGACAGATCCCGGTTCCGGTAAAATTCACAGGAGCTTCTCCATTATTACCGTACCTTCAACAGGACTTATTGATCAGATACATAACCATAAACACCGTATGCCGCTGATTATTCCGGAGAAAGAAAGAGCGCAATGGCTTGATTCCGGGCAATCGGTAAATATCTGCAGACAAATGATCCAATCCCGGGAACCTGACCTTCTCACCGCTTACCCGGTTTCCAGAGCACTGTATGCAAAGGGGATTGATACCAATACACAGAAAATCAGAGAACGCTTTAACTATGCAATACATGAGATAGACTCTCTTGCAGGCTAAATGCTTTCATGGCAATTAGCTCAGATGATTGACTGATAGTTCTTGATTTCTTTGTGATCATGCTATATGCTTAACGTATGTTTAGTATTTTGTTAAAAAGCAATACACCCCCACTTCAAGTACCATATTTTTTCACCTCCATACCGGCCGGATTCCCATCACCGGCAGCAGACTATACTGAAGACGGGCTGGACTTCAATGAGCTTCTGATCAAAAAAAAAGCTGCAACGTACTGCCTGAAGGTAACCGGAGAATCCATGTCCGGAGCCGGAATATTCCCCAATGATATTTTGGTTGTGGATCGTTCCATCCGTCCGGTAAAGGGTGATATTGTAGTTGCGGCTCTGAACGGAGAATTTACCGTCAAACGCCTGTTCCGGCAGCATGGATCTATTATACTGCACCCCGAGAATCCTGATTTTAGTGATATTCGTGTTGGGACTGAAGAAGACTTCACCATTTTTGGAGTTGTAACCTCAGTTGTCAGGCAATATAAAAGATAGGGTTTATATATATGGTAGCACTGGTTGATTGTAATAGTTTTTATGCCTCATGCGAGCGTGTATTCAGACCAGACCTGCACAACAGGCCAATTGTTGTGCTCTCAAACAATGACGGCTGTGTTGTGGCAATGGATCGAAACGCAAAAATCTGTGGAATTAAACGTGGAACTCCCTATTTTCAGGTCCGTGCTGATCTCGCATCAATTCATGCTGCTATCTTCTCTTCCAACTATACGCTCTACCAGGATCTTTCCCTGCGGGTTATGGAAACACTGCGTCAACACTGTACCAGGATCGAAGTCTACTCAATTGATGAGGCTTTTCTTTTTCTTGAAAAATGCCGGCTGCCCCTCCCCCTGCTGGGAGACAATATTCTCCGGGATGTCCTGCAGTCCACCGGCATCCCGGTCTCTATCGGATTTGGAAGAACAAAAACTCTTGCAAAAATTGCAAATAAGTGGGCAAAAACACAAACAGCCGGATTATTTGTACTGGAAAAAGAGTATGAGGAAAATATTCTGTCAAAAATTAATATCATGGATATCTGGGGTGTTGGTCCGCGAAAAGCAGCTTTTCTCTTTTCCCGTGGAATCAGAACAGCCAGAGAACTTCGGGACCTTCCTGATCACTGGGTAAAGAAAAACCTTACCCTTGTCTCCCTCAGAACCGTATGGGAACTGCGGGGAATCCATTCAATCGACCCTGAGCCTACTCTTGTACCAAAAAAATAATTCTCTCTTCGCTGGGCTTCAGCTCACCCGTACGTGATCTCTCCACGCTGGAGGATGCAGTATCATCGTATGCAGCAACTGCAGTAAGAAAACTAATACGGCAGAGATCTGAGGCTGCAGGTGTAATCGTCTTTATAAAGACACACAGGCATAAGAAACCCTACTATGTCGGCAGCCGTGAAATCAAACTCCCAACCCCGACAGCCTACCTGCCCGAGATTGTGCAGGCTGCACTCTCCGGACTTCACAAGGTTTATCGAAAAGGATTTGATTATATAAAAGCAGGTGTCTGTTTGATTAACATCGATACAGCAGACCGTTATCAGTACGACTTATTTCACTCAACCCGTATGCAGCAGCGTGCAGTATCTGATTCTGTCATGGAAATACAACGAAAATTCGGGGTTAATTCAATTACCAGCGGACGTTCAGGGTCATCAGGAGAGTGGTATATGAAACGTGACCGATTATCACCTAAGTACACAACAAAATGGTCAGAAATACCTACCGTAAAATAGGAGTTTGCCGCTGTGTATCATAAGCAGTATATTTCCTATTTTGAGGAGTTTAATTTATGAAAAAAGTACTATTTATTACAGTTATTGTATTTCTTATTGTAGCTCTGTCAGCTTGCGGGACTGATAAAAATGTAAAAGGTGTTGAAGCAGCAATGCAGAAGACTCCCCTGCTGCAAACCATAACTGCCGAAGAATTTTCCGATGCTATGAAAGAGAATCCGGATCATCTCCTTCTTGATGTCAGAACTCAAGATGAGTATGACAGCAGCCACCTTTCAGACAGTACGTTAATTTCCGTACAGGAATTATCCTCCAGAATAGATGAAATTTCAGACTGGAAAGAAAAACCTGTTTTTGTATACTGCAGATCCGGAAACAGAAGTCTTTCCGCATCAAAGATCCTGAGGGATGCCGGGTTCGTCTCAATCTACAACCTGAACGGTGGAATAACCTCCTGGATACAAAACAGTTTTGAGGTTGAAAAAAATGTATAGCCTATAAATAGATTTTACCTGAGAGCCTTTCAGGATCTTAGGTAAAATATTCCTGCAGAAATCCCAGATCCAACCCGGGATATACCGGAAATCTTTTCAGCAATGCTTCAACACGTTTCTTAGCTTCGTTTTTTGCCTGCGGCTCTATATTATATTTTGCTTTACTCGGTTTTCCTGCATTAGCGCCCTTTGTGAGTATTTTTGGTGAAGTGTTCGATAATACCAGCTTGAAGACTCCGGCTATTTCTTTCATTTCATCAATTCCCATCCCCAAAGAGGTAATTGCGGGTGTACCTACTCTTAATCCACTTGTATACCATGGACCATTTTTGTCAAAGGGAAGTGCATTTCTGTTTAAGGTTATACCGCATTCACGAACCGCATCCTCTGCCTGTCTGCCGTTCAGCCCAAAAGGAGTAACATCCAGGAGCATAAGATGATTATCGGTACCATCTGTTGCTACTTTAATCCCCTCTTCGATACATGCGCTGGCCAGAGCTTGTGCATTTTGAACGATTTTTCCTGCATAGTCCTTAAATTCAGGCTTCAAAGCCTCAGTATAGGCTACAGCTTTTGCTGCCATAACATGCGGAAGCGGTCCACCAAGTACCATAGGGCATCCTTTGTTTACTGCGTCCGCAAACTCCTGCTTACAGAGTATCATACCACCTCTGGGTCCTCTGAGTGTTTTATGTGTGGTGGTGGTTACTATATCGGCATGGACAACAGGATCATAATCACCAGTCATAACTTTACCGGCAACCAAACCAGAAAAATGTGCCATATCCACCATAAATACAGAGCCGGATTTATCAGCAATCTCTTTCATTCGCTTGAAATTAATCAATCTTGGATAGGCACTATACCCGGCAAGAAGAATTAAGGGTTTAATTTCCAATGCTTGTCTCTCAATTTCATCATAATCGAGAATCCCGGTCTCCCGATCAACGGTATAACTGTATGCATCAAACATTTGAGCAGAAATGTTAAATCGATATCCGTGTGTGAGATGACCACCGGAGTAATAATCAAGACCAAGGAGTTTTTGTTTTCCTAAAAGTGTCCGTATTGAATTCCAGTCCTCACGCGATAATTTATTAGGATTAGTTTCGTTAAGTTTTTCCATAGCCGGATTTTGCACTTTATGTGTGAGTACTGCCCAGTATGCAACCATGTTGGCATCAGCCCCGCTGTGTGGTTGAACATAGGCATGATCAGCTCCAAAAAGTTCTTTTGCTTTCTCAACTGCATCTGACTCAATCATATCCACATTATCACATCCGGCATAGAATCTATGAAATGGAAATCCTTCTGCATATTTATCCGTTAAAAGGTTCCCCATCGCTGCCTGAACGGCAAGACTTGTATAATTTTCACTGGCAATTAACTTCAAATGGGAACGTTGAGAATTAAGTTCATTTACAATTGATGCTGCAACTGAAGGTGAGACTTCTGAAATAAGCTGCAGTGATGTAATATATGACAGAAAACCTGGGTCGATGTTATCAGCCCCTATCTTTGATATATAAGCAGAAATAGCATTTTTTCTCATAAATTTACTCCTTGGATAAGCATCTTTTTCACATTTGTACTATGTTATGAACTTATACTTTCTTATATATATTGTCAATTTCTTTGATTTTAGTAAAAAAAAAGGTAAAAAGTAAATAAATAGTGCTTTTAGCCATGAATATTAAGTGTTTCATATTGCATTATTACGA
>JABMQR010000310.1 GCA_013202335.1 Bacteroidota bacterium | reverse complement strand
CAATAAAGATGGCATTCTCGAAGCAATATAGTGAAATGCAATCGGCAGCAGTCAATGCCGATAAGGCTGGGTGACCCCAGCATCTATAGGCTTGTAAGAAAGCTTATGGTTGACTTTTTATAGGAGGAATACATGGGACTCAATCTCATTGTTCTGGTTAAACAGGTACCTGATACCCAGAACATAACCGGGGAAGCGATGAAAGCGGACGGAACCGTAAACCGCGCCGTATTACCCGCAATATTTAACCCGGAAGATCTGCATGCTCTTGAAGCAGCACTTACCCTTAAGGACACCATACCTGGAACACAGGTTCATGTAATTACTATGGGGCCACCGTCAGCAATCCAGGTTCTCAAAGAATCTCTCTACCGCGGGGCAGATTCTGTAGCCCTGATATCGGATAGAAAGTTTGCCGGGGCTGATACATTAGCCACTTCTTACGCACTAAAATGTGCCATTGAGAAAATCGGTAGTTATGACATGATTTTCTGCGGAAGGCAGGCAATTGATGGTGATACTGCGCAGGTTGGCCCGCAAACAGCGGAAAAACTCAACCTTAACCAGATTACCTGCGTCTCCAACATTGAAAAAGTCGATATAAAGAAACGACAAATTCTTGCAAAACGCTCCATTGAGGGCGGATTTGAACTCGTTCAGGCACCATTACCCATATTACTGACCATCACGGATGAAGGGTACTCCCCACGTCCACCATCAGTTATTAAACTCATGACCTACAAAAACGCCTCAGCTGAGATGACTGAGGAAAAATATGACGAATCCTATATCGACAACAAAGTTGAGCAGAAAAGCAATCAGGCAATTAACTTGTGGGACATCAATGCAATTAATGCCGATCCCGAAAGCTGCGGCCTAGCCGGATCACCGACAAAAGTAAAAAAAATTGAGTCTGTTATTCTGGTATCAGCCAACATACAGATTATCGAGAACACAGAAGACTCAATAGCAGGAATGGTCCACGAACTAATCGCAGATCATACACTAGGGTAAAAGGAGTAGCACGTGAGTACAAAAAACAGCGTTATGGTCTTCGTCCAGCAGGACGACGGACAGATTGCCGAAGTAAGTGTTGAGCTCCTGTGCAAGGCGAAAGACCTTGCTTCCCAGGTAAATGCCTCAGTTACCGGCGTATTAATAGGAAAAGATGTAAGGAAATCAGCCGAAAGTTTGATTCCGTACGGTGTAGATGAACTTTTTATCGTCGAGGATGACCGCCTCGCAAACTATACCCCCATGCCCTACACAAAGATTATGGTGGATATAATAAAGAAAGCGGAACCGCAAATTGCGTTATACGGTGCAACTACTACCGGACGTGATCTGGCTCCCAGAATAACTTCAAACTTGAAAGTTGGACTTACCGCAGACTGTACCGATCTCCAAATCGGTGATTACAACTCTAAGGGTGTAGATTATACAAACATTCTCTACCAAATCAGACCCGCTTTCGGTGGAAACATCATCGCAACTATCGTTTCCCCTGAGAAAAAACCCCAGATGGCTACAGTCCGCGAAGGGGTAATGAAGCTTACTGAACCGGATCCTTCCTATAAAGGGAAAATCTCCGAAGTTAAAGCGGATCTTACAGACGCCGATTTTCCATCGGTAATCATTGAGCGTATTCAGCAGGAAAAGACAGTTAACCTGAAAGGGGCACAAGTCATAGTATCCGGCGGTATCGGTGTAGAGACTAAGGAAAACTTCCAGTTAATTATCGATCTTGCACATGTTTTAGGTGCTGAAGTAGGTGCTTCAAGAGCAGCTGTTGATGCCGGATTCGTTCCAAAGGATCATCAGGTTGGGCAGACTGGTACTACCGTACGACCAAAGCTTTATATTGCCTGCGGTATATCAGGTTCGGTACAGCATCGGGCTGGAATGGATGAATCAGCCAGAATTATCGCTATTAATACCGATCCGGAAGCTCCTATTTTTAAAATCGCTCATTACGGGATAACCGGGGATCTTAAGGATATCATTCCAAAGTTTATTAAAGCGTTCAAGGCTAAGAATTAAGGGGTAACAGAATGGAAAATTTCTTTTTAGATAATGAAGATATATTGTTTCAGCTCGACCATCTCGATCTGGATAGAGTAATAGCATACAAAGAGGACAACTTTCAGGAAGCTAAGAAATACTCGTATGCACCGGTGGATACCGCTGATGCCATGGATTCTTACAAAAAAGTCCTGAGTATCATTGGTGAAATCTGCGGGGAGACTCTTGAGCCGCTGGCAGCTGAGATTGATGAAGAGGGCGTCGAACTGGAGGATGGTGAAGTAGTCTATGCGAAAGGAACCAAGCTGGTTCAGGATATGTTCGCAAAAGCAGACCTTATGGGTTTTTGTATACCCAGAAAGTATGGCGGCCTCAACTTCCCAACAACTATGCTGACGATAGCAGCCGAAATTGTTTCACGGGCAGATGCTTCATTTCTCAATTTTGGTCTCCAACAGGATATCGGTGAAACAATCAATAAATTTGCATCGGATAAACAAAAAGCTGATATTCTTCCCAAGCTTACATCGGGGGAATACGGATCATCCATGATACTGACAGAACCGGATGCAGGCAGCGATCTGCAGGCTGTAAACTTGCGGGCACATCAGGATGCAAACGGAAATTGGTTTTTAAATGGTGTTAAACGATTTATTACAAACGGAAATGGAACCGTCGGACTGGTTCTTGCGAGAAGTGAAGATGGTCAGACCGGAGCAAGAGGGCTCTCTTTTTTCCTCTACACACGTGATGAACACATGAAAATCCGCCGACTTGAACATAAGCTGGGAATACATGGTTCACCAACTTGTGAACTGCAGTTCAAGAATGCACCCGCAACACTGGTAGGTGAGCGCAGACGTGGTTTAACACGATATACTATGTGGCTGATGAACAGTGCACGTCTGGGAATTGCTTCTCAGGCAGTGGGTATTGCTGAAGCAGCCTACCGTGAAGCTGATAAATATGCAAAAGAGAGAATCCAGTTTGGAAAAACTATTAGAGAACTCCCACCGGTATTTGAGATGCTCACAGAAATGCGGGTTGCTATTGAAGCAGGAAGAACCCTTCTCTATGAAACAGCAAAAATTGTGGACCTGAAAGAGGGTCTTGAGCACATGAAAGAGAAATACCCGGAACGTTCTGCGGAATTCAAATCTGACCTCAAGAAATACTCCCGTCTTGCAAACCTGCTGACTCCGATGGTAAAAGCATACAATACTGAGATGGCAAACAAGATCACTTATGATGCAATCCAAATCCACGGCGGGACAGGATATATGAAGGAGTTCAATGTTGAACGGCATTACCGGGACGCCCGAATCACCAATATTTATGAAGGAACAACTCAGCTTCAGGTAGTTGCGGCAATTGGCGGTATCACCTCAGGTACAGCTGCTGCATTACTGGATGAATTTGATTCCGAAGATTACTCATACGCACCTGCTCTGCAGAAAAAACTGCAGAGAATCAGACTCGATTTTGAAAAATCTATAATTGGTGTCAAAGAGGTTGATAATGAGGAGTTTGTGAGCTTCCATGCACGACGCTGTGTAGAGATGGCAACAGACCTGGTACAGGGATATCTCCTTCTCCGGGATGCTGAGCACTCTGAAAGAAAGATGAAAATTACTGAAATCTTTATTGAAAAAATGCAGTCAAGAATCCACATGAATATGCACTATATTATTGATGGCGGATCAACTTTTCTGAAGAATTATAGTGATGTAATCGGCTAATCATTCAAATAACACATCTGCAGATAATGAGGCCTGTCCCGGAATATTGGGGACAGGCTTTTTTTGATCCCTATGGTTTTCCACAAAGTTTGTACCAGTACATAAAAAAGCTGCTCCCGTTTTACAGGAGCAGCGCTATTTCTAAAAACTATCATCTCAAAGTGCTAATTACGGATTATAATCCTCTCCGGATACACCAACAATGCACATCCAGGAAGCTTCAGTTGCTACTTCACCATTCACTTTCACCGCGCCGGACTGTTTAATCACCCGTCTGCTGCAGCGAAGGTTTTTCACCTCTATCACGGCCAGATCACCAGGCTTTACTTCCTTCCGGAATTTTACCTTTTCAACTGTCGCAAGGAAAAAGAGACCCTTCTCAGGAATTATTCCCTGTTGTTTCAGACCGGCACCACCACATTGTGCCAGCATCTCAACAAGCAGCACACCTGGTACCACAGGATAGCCGGGAAAATGACCGGCAAAAAAAACCTCTTCACCGGTAAACTGATATTCAGCATGAATCTCCTCATCCGTGCAGAGTGTCATTTTGTTTACAAAAAGAAACGGATCGCGATGCGGGAGAAGATCATCAATAGTCCTGTATGTCTCAGCCATTATTTAATCCTTATACTCTTTTACGATCAGCGCACCATTGTGACCGCCAAATCCCAGAGATTCTGAAAGTGCAGCCCGGATTCTACCCGGATATCCTTTATTCGGAACATAATCCAAATCACAATCAACTCCAGCCTCACCAAAGTTAATGGTACAGGGAAAATACTGATCACGGATTGCTAAGAGAGAAATAATAAGCTCTACCCCGCCGGCCGCACCAACCAGATGGGAGGTCATTGATTTTGTAGAGGATACTTTCAGTTTATATGCATGTTCACCAAAAGTAAGTTTAATTGCTTTTGTTTCCATCGGATCATTAACCGGAGTTGATGTTCCATGGGCATTAATATAATCAATATCTTCAGGCTGCATCCCGGCATCTTTAAGGGCGGTTGTCATTGCTCTGGCAGCTCCTATTCCTTCCGGATTCGGGGCTGTAACATGAAAAGCATCACAAGACTGGCCATAACCGGCAAGTTCACCATAGATTTTTGCACCACGTGCTTTTGCATGTTCCAGATCTTCCATAATCAGAATTCCGGCACCTTCTCCGAGGACAAAACCATCACGGTCTTTATCGAAGGGTCGGCATGCTTCCTGAGGTCTATCGTTATACTCGGTAGAAAGTGCCTGTATCCTACAGAAACCACCAACTGCCAGTGCAGTTATTGCCGCTTCAGTACCACCAGTTACTACCGCATCCACAACACCATGCTTTATTGCCTGATACCCTGCACCAATCGCATCTGTACCGGAAGCACAAGCTGTTACAATAGTATTACAAGGACCTAATATCCCGTATTTGATTGCTATATTTCCTGCTGCTTCATTCCCGATTAATTTCGGAATAGTCATGGGCGGGATTCCTCTCGGACCACGAGTTAACAGTTTCTCAACTCCCTCTTCAGCAATATCAAATCCGCCGATTCCATTTCCGAGGTATACACCCATTCTTTCGGGTTCATAGCCGCCTTCACCATTTGGGCCTAAACCCGCATCTTTCATCGCCTGAACTGTTCCGGCAACGGCAAACTGGGTAAAGCGAGCCATATTACGGGCTTCCTTCTTATCCATAAAGTCTGTTGCTTTAAAATCCTTAACTTCTCCGGCAATCTGGGAAGCAAATTCTGTAGGATCAATCTGGGTAGTTCTGGCAATACCGGATCTTCCCTCTTTAATTCCACTCCACAACTCATCAATACTATTTCCCAGTGGAGTAATTGCTCCCAAACCGGTAATCACAACCCTTCTTCCATTTACATTATCATTCATTACAGCTATATCTCCTTTAACATTATATTCAAAATATAATAAAATTATTTAATTACATACGGCTCTCTCAAGAACAAGTGTTTTTGAAAAAGCAACATGTTTGTCAGAAGTTTTCGATTTGTTTATATCTATATAATATATAGATATAAGGCTTTTCTAATCGAAAACTTCATAAGTCAATTGAAAAATCAGAACAAACCTTTGTTCCGATTTTTCAATTGACTACATTACCATTCCGCCGTCTACTGCAAGAACCTGACCGGTTATATACCCAGCCTTATCTGAAGCAAGAAACAATACAGTATCCGCAATATCTTCCGGATTACCAATACGCCCTAACGGAATCTGCTGTTTCAGGACCTCTTTCATCTCATCATTAATCACCTCAGTCATCTGAGTCTCAATAAAACCCGGTGCGATAACATTCACACGAATGTTTCGTGAGGCCAGCTCTTTGGCCAGGCTTTTTGAAAATCCGATTAACCCTGCTTTTGATGCAGCATAATTTGTCTGCCCCCCATTGCCCATAATTCCGACAACAGAGGAGATGTTAATGATAACACCTTTTCTTGCTTTAGCCATCGACCGGGCAAGTGTTCTGCAGGCTATAAAAGCCCCGGTCAAGTTAACCTTAATAACATCATCCCAGGCCTCAGTTTTCATTCGCATTATGAGACCGTCTCGGGTGATTCCTGCATTATTTACCAGTACATCGACCGATCCAGCTTCAACAAGTACTACCTTGAGTGCTTCCATAATCGATGCTTCTTCAGACATATCTGTTTTTATCCAGGAAACCTTACCACCGGCCGCAGCTGCTGCTGATTCCAACTCATTTTGTGATGCAGCCTCAGTCCTGCTAAGGTACCAGACATTTCCACTACTTTTTAGGAACGACTCTACTATTGCCAGCCCTATCCCTTTAGATCCGCCGGTAACAACTATATTTTTACCGGTCCATTCACCGATATTACTCTCCTGTGCCTGCATGCAGTACTCCTCTCTCTAATTCTCATTGCAAAATATTATAATTCGTTAATTTCTTCCATAGTGCCGACAGTTTTACAGGAGATGGAGCTTCCAGCGCCTCTCCACAAGCCAGTCAGCACTTTTCCCGGACCGGATTCAAAACAGGAATTCAGCTCCCCGGATTCCTCATGTACAGCAATCGCACCAATAGTGGTAGTCCAGCGAACCGGTGATATTTGCTGCCGACTGCAGTTAGCCTTCGCTTCCTGACCGGTTTTAACAATTCCGCCATCTACGTTGGTGTATACGGTATATTTTGGATCGTTAAAGGTAAAATCTTTAATTAATCCCTTAAACTCTTCGGCTGCCGGTACTAAAAACGGTGTATGAAAAGGTGCGCCAACCCGAAGAGGAATAACTCTTCTGGTACCAGCTTCTTTCAATACCTCAGTCAGCTTCTTAATACTATCCTCAACTCCGGCCACAACAACCTGTTTCGGGCCGTTATCATTTGAAGGGTATACATGTTCAAGTCCGGATTCTTTGATTATTGCCTCAACCTCATCAAAGCCCTTTCCAATTACCGCTGCCATGCCAAGTTTTCCATAGGTTTCGACTGCTTCAGCTGCTGCTTTCGCCATAAGGTTCCCACGCATGTTGGTTATACTGAAAAGTGTTCCCAGGTCAATAACCCCGGCTGCATAGTAGGCTGATAGTTCACCAAGACTAAACCCGGCATATACAGGCTCTGCATCATCGTTTATAAGCAGCCCCTTCGCTTTGAGTATAGTATATACTGAAATATTTACCAGTGTAATTGCCACCTGGGTATTTGAGGTAATTTTTAAATCTTCTTCAGAACCGTTAAAAATTAAATCTTTAATATCACGCCCGGTCGTATCGGATGCCGCATCAAACAGCCCTCGAACTTCAGCCGAAGCCTCATATAAATCTCTTCCCATTCCCGGATACTGTGCTCCCTGCCCTGGAAAAAAACAAACATTTTTCTTCATTATATATAATCCTCTTTTTTATCAATTAAATTGTATTATATTTCACTGTAAAAACTTATTTCCAACAGTAAAACCATCTATACAGACTATATCTGTATAATAAAAAATTTTCAAACCATAAAAAATACAGTTTTTACTTATCCTCGATTTTTGAAATCAGCTCTGCTACCAGACAAAAAGGTTCCCCCCATAGGTTAGTCCTGCACCAAAGCCTACAGTCAGGACAACGTCTCCTGCTTTTAGTAATCCCTTCTCCTGCATCTCTGTACAGGCAATGGGAATTGAAGCTGCTGATGTATTAGCAAAATCCTCAATATTCAGGTAGAATTTTTCGATAGGTATTTTTAGTCGTCTTGCTGCCGCCTGAATTATTCGGCTGTTCGCCTGATGGGGAACAATCCAATCTATATCTTCAGATGTCATTTCATTACGTTTCAGAATTTCGACAATAATATCGCTTACCGCTTTTACGGCAAAGGTGTATACCTTTCTTCCGTCCATGTGTAAGGAAACATCCTCTATATTCACAACTCCCCCCAAAATGGGGTTTTTCGATCCACCGGCAGGTACCATTAGATACTCATAACCACTCCCGTCAGAATAAAGCAGAGAGTCGATAAATCCCGGTTCTTTGAATTCTCTGTTACTGCGATCTTCCGCATGTCTGGGAGATTCATCGGTAGAAAGTACTGCACAACCGGCGCCATCACCGAATAACACACAGGTATTACGATCTTCCCAGTTGATGATACTTGAGAGTTTTTCAGATCCGATAACCAGAATATTTTTCATGTGGCTGTCTTTCATGAAAGCCAGCGCTATTTCCAGAGCATAGATAAAACCCGTACAGCCTGCTGTAACATCAAATGCCGGTATCTTTTTCAAACCCAGCTTATTCTGCACAATACATGCCGTTGAAGGAAATCCGTTATGATCCGGAGTTGCTGTTGCCACAACAATACAATCCAAATCCTCAATATTCATACCTGCCCGCGCAATTGCATCTCTGGCAGCTTCTGCGGCAAGATCTGAGGTAGCCTCATTGTCTTCAGCTAAATGCCGGGCACCAATTCCGGTATGTGACCGGATCCATTCATCATCCGTATCTACGGTTTTTGATAATTCTTCATTTGTTACACGCCGTTTCGGGATACAGGAACCAAAGGATCGTATATATACGGGAAACATAGTTTCATCTTTCATTAAAAGCACTCCTGCTTGATCGTTTTAAGAGGATTTTTTTGAACAGTAAAATCTAAAAAAAAATACGTTAACCAGAGTCCCTGGTCTTTCATATGTTCTCCTATGATTTGTTTATTTATTACAATTTTTTTAATTTTGTCAATATTAACATTTTGATGCCATAATGTATACTAAAAATTATACTGTCTGAAGAAACAACAGAATTAATGGTAATTCCCACTGCTATTATGATTCAGAGAGCCTCTTTTTAGGCTCTTCTGACCTTCATATGGAAAAAAGTCATAAGGTCTGTTAAGATTAAGTATAGATAATAAAAAATATAATGTGTTCCTGGAGAAATTTGTGTAATCACACTGCTGGTCCAGTGGATGAAGGAAACTGAATCAAACTCATGAAGATTATTAATAACATCTGGTTCAGATTATCAATTAAAAGAAAACTCATGCTCTTTTTCTCTTTGATCATCGTATGTATCAGTTTCCTGAATATATACACTCTGATAAATGCATTCAAATATCTGAAGATATACGAGCAGGACCTGATAAAGAACACTGCAATTCATAATCTTCAGACCTCTATTATTGAGAATAACGTTGCTTTCGAGAACTATATTATGTATTCAGACAAGAATTCTCTGAATTTGTTCAATAATAAAATCCCCGAAATCTGGTCAAACTGGAGCCACGTCTACGAGACATCTAAAACAAACAGATTGGCATACTATCAGATTTCCGCAATCAAATATGCTTTTTTAGCATATATTGAAAGTGCTAATAAAACCCTGGAATACAAGGAAATATCTGAAAGTTCATTTATAGATCATCTGCTTAAGACACGACGAATTAACGGGTATATCGAGAGATACTTTAAAGACCTTGTCCAAATTAGACTTGAAGAAGGTAGTCAGCTGCATTCAGTCCAGATAAATAGGGTAATTGTAATCAGGACTATCAGTTTTTTGGGAATTATTCTCATTAGTGTTCTATTCCTGTTTTTTGGAACCTTTTTCTCCAGCTCTGTAACAAAGCCAATCAGAGAGCTGGCTGCCAGATCTCTTAAGATGGCAGAGGGCAATCTTAAAGCGAGCCATTTTAATGTGCCTTATAAGGATGAAATAGGAGTGCTTACGAACTCCTTCAATAAAATGAGTACAAATATTAATGAAATGATAAAGAGCCTGGAGGAAAAGGTTGAGATCGAGAAAAAACTTCATGAGGACGAAGTAAAAATAATCGAGATGAACCGGTCTTTGAAAGAAGCTCAGTTTTTAAGTCTTCAGTCCCAGATCAGCCCTCATTTTCTGTTCAATACCCTGAATATAATTTCAAGAACATCAATGTTTGAAAAAGCGCCAAAGACGATCAAGTTGATAGAATCCCTTTCCAATATTTTCAGATATACCCTGAACAAGCAGAATCGTATAGTCCCCTTAAATGAAGAAATAAACATTCTTATTGAATATATGTATATTCAGAAGATACGATACGGAGAGCGGCTTTCCTTTAAGGTAATATGCGATTTTGATTTATCCTGTATAAACATTCCTATTTTTACTCTTCAGCCTCTTATTGAGAATGCAATAAAATACGGGATTGAACCTAAGGAAGAGGGTGGTTCAATAACCCTCATCATAGAACAGGTAAAAAAAGCAATCCGATTGAAGATTGAAGATACCGGAATCGGTATTCCACAGAATATGATAGAGAAAATTCTGTCTAATGATGAGCAGATATTATCCAGTGAGTCAACAGGCATAGGGATTTCTAATGTAAAACGGCGCTTGAACATTGTATCCCATGGGAAAGGGTCATTCGATATACAAAGTGACCTGGGCAAAGGTACAACGATTATTATAATTATCCCCGGAGAAGAAAGTGTATAAAATACTAATAGTTGATGACGAGCAATTGGAAAGGAATGCCCTTAAAGCAATAATTAATAAGGGGGTCGATTCAATAATTGAAATACAGGAAGCAGTCAATGGAAGGGAAGCAATAGTTAAATCCAGATCTTTTAATCCAGATATTATTTTCCTTGATATTAAAATGCCGGGTATTGATGGTATCGAGGCTGCAAGAATAATCAGGGAAACAAAACCTTCGATTTCAATAATTTTCCTGACAGCCTATAATCAATTTGAATATGCCCATGAGGCAATCCAGATTGGTGTAGATGATTTTATTATAAAACCGTCTTCAGAAAATCGTGTTCTTGAAGTGATCACAAAGGTAATTATTAAAATAGATAACCTGAGAGCTGAATTGAACCATAGAGAAGATAATGAATTAAAATTGAGCAGAGTAACAGGTTATCTCGAAAATGAGTTTATCTATACCCTGTCGGTGCGCGGAATCACAGAAGAGAAATTTAACAACTATTTGTCTATACTGGATATTGATTTCTATTTAGCCAGAGCGGGCATTGTAAAGCTCCTTTTTGACACCTACCCAATACATGTTGAATCCAACTATCAAAAAAAGGTACTTAAAAAAAGATGTGTTTATTTGTTGAAATCCAGCCTGGCTAAGAGCGGGATTCACACCTACTTCAATATTGATTTATCCAATATCTACTTTCTTTTAAGTCTGGATAAGAAAGAAAACAATAACCTTGAAAAACAGTATATTTCCAATTTGATTTCAAATGCTGTCAGAGAAATCAAAACTATTCTCAATATAGAAGTGATGATTGGTATTGGCTCTATATTTTCCAATCCTTCAAATGCTCTTTCTTCTTTTTCAAAAGCTAAAAACAATCTGGGCAGGATACTGGATGATGAGAAAAACCTCTTTCCAAATCAAGAAGATAAAAAAACTCTCTTTCCTATACATCTTGAAATAGGAATGGAGCAGGCTGTATTGAGTGGTAATCGAGATGAGGTAATGGAGGTATTTCAGCAGATAAGTGAGTGGTTTGGGACTTCTGTATTAAGTTTTGAGGTAAAGAAACAGAATCTGATTGAGCTCGTAACCATACTGAAACATGCCGCCGGATATCAACTACCGAATGGTAACTGTTTACTGGATGACAGCGAAATAAGAGAATCAACCGGACCTATCACTCTTTTGACTTCGGTCAATATGCTTCTAAACGATCTGCTTGAGCAAATTCACAGGATTCATGAAATTGAATACAGCCCTGCTATAGAAAAAGCATGCAAATTCATTGACGACAATTTCAACAAAGATGTAACCTTGGAAGAGACAGCATCACATTGCAGATTATCAAGTTTCTATTTCAGTAAATTATTTAAAAAGAGAAAAAAGCTCACTTTTATAGATTACTTGACAAACCGGCGTATTGAAGAAGCCAGAAAACTTCTATCAGAGACTAATCTTTCCATCAAAGAGATTAGCCAGAAAGTTGGGTATAACGATCCCAATTATTTTACTCGTGTGTTTAAACGGGTGCTTTCTACCTCACCTACCTCCTTTCGCAACAATAATATGCTAAAACAACAATAATTTTCAGTTTATACTGCTGACTTATTTAATAGTAAAGATTCCTA
Source organism: Bacteroidota bacterium (assembly GCA_013202335.1). The sequence continues at coordinate 4,135 of JABMQR010000310.1, read as the reverse complement.
AGCAAAAATATACAGGATTAAACAATATATAACAGAGCAGGATCTTCATATACATTTTATAATGAATTAATCAAAATCATATAATTTAGGAGTGAAAAATGAAAAAAGGTATTGTTGTATTTTTGCTTGTTCTTTTAACAGCAGGATTTTGCTGGGCTGCCGGAAACGCAGAAGAAGAAGCCGCTGAATCAATTGTATTAAGGCTTGCAGAGACTCACGGAGCCGATTATCCGACAACTCAAGGAGACTATGAATTTGCCAGACTCGTAGAAGAAAGAACAGATGGCAGAATCAAAATCGAAGTATACCCCGGTTCACAGCTTGGTGAAGAAAGAGCAGTAATCGAACAAGTTCAGTTCGGAGCAATTGATTTTACAAGGGTAAGTATTTCTCCGCTTGCAGCCTTTGCCCCGGATTTCAATGCTCTTCAGATGCCATATCTCTACAGAAGTCCAGACCACATGTGGGAAGTATTAAATAGTTCCATTGGAGATGAGTTTCTGGGAAGCCTTGAACCCTCAGGGTTTGTTGGGCTCTCATGGTTTGATTCAGGTGCAAGAAGTTTCTACAACTCAGTTCGTCCTATCAAAACCGTCGCAGATCTTGCCGGTCTGAAAATCAGAGTTCAGGAAAGTGCTCTAATGGTTGGACTTGTTGAGTCCCTGGGCGCTGTTGCTACACCAATGCCTTTTGGTGAAGTCTACTCCGCTATACAGACTGGCGTTATCGACGGTGCAGAAAACAACTGGCCAAGTTACTACTCAACAAGTCACTTTGAAGTCGCCGGTTACTATACTCTTGATGAACATACAAGAGTTCCTGAAATTACGATAGCCAGCAAGATAACCATGGATAAACTCTCAGCAGCAGATCAGGCAATTATTAAGCAGGCTGCAAAAGACAGCATGGCATTCCAGATCAAAGCATGGGCAGATTATGAAAAGGTTGCAGAAGATGCAGTGGTAGCAAACGGCAATGAAATCTACCGTCTCCCGGACAACGCAGCTTTTCAGGCAGCCATGCAGCCTCTCTATGATGCACTCTCAGCAGATCTGCAGGAAGTTGTTGCAAAGGTTAGATCAGTCGGAAAATAAGTAGTTTCGGAAAATCTGAACTTAAGCTTGAGAGCTGTTGACTATTAGCAGCTTTCAGGCTTTTATTTAATCATATACTTCAAACAGAGAGTTTTATATGAAGAGTGTTAGTGTTAAAGAGAAGATTTCACAGATTATGAATGGGATCCATCTTGGATCCATCTATTTTGCAATGGCTCTGCTGGTAGCCATGACAATTGTAATAATAATAAATGTCTTCATGCGCTATGTACTTAACTCAGGTCTGCGCTGGGGCGAAGAAGTAGCAAAACTTCTCATGGTCTGGTTTACCTTCATCGCCATGGCAGTTGGAGTAAAACAGGGTCTCCACATAAGTTTGCACCTGCTGCCCAAGAAACTCCCTGCCCGGCTGGAGAAAATTCTGGTTTTCTTAAAAGACATTATTACCTTGGTAATTGCAGCTGTCTTTTTCATCTACGGAATAAAACTAGTTCAATTCACAAGCAGATCTATAATGCCTGCTACTGAATGGCCCAGCTCTATTCTGTATTTGATACTCCCTATTTCGGCTATTTTAATCGCCTCTGAGGCTCTCATGGATATATTTGGAATAGAAGACAACCCTGAAAAAATTGAAGCTTTTCTGAATAAAGGAAACAAATAATGGCTAATCTAAGTCTTGCATCCGCACTTCTACTGGGACTATTTGCTCTTCTTTTAATACTCAAAGTACCTATAACATTTACTCTGGTGATATCTTCCATTGTTACAGCCATCTATCTCAACATACCTCTATTGGCAATTGCTCAAAGAATGGTACAGGGGGTTAACTCATTCTCCCTTCTTGCTATTCCTTTCTTTATTCTTGCAGGAGAAATTATGAGCCAGGGTGGTATATCCCGTAGACTTATAGAATTTTCCAACATCCTCGTTGGAAGGGTTCGTGGTGGTTTAGCACAGGTTAACGTTCTTGCCAGTATGTTCTTCGGAGGTATTTCCGGTTCGGCAGTAGCTGATGTCTCTTCAATTGGTACTATGATGATACCTATGATGAAAAAGAAGGGGTATGATGCCGACTTCTCAGTAGGAATTACAGTTACCAGCGCCTGCCAGGGGGTTATCATACCACCAAGCCACAACATGATTATTTATGCTATGGCAGCAGGAGGAGTATCCGTTGGGCGTTTGTTTCTGGGTGGATTCATTCCAGGGGTTATCCTGGGAGTGTCTCTCATGATCATAAGTTTTATAATTGCGACCATACGTAAATACCCCAAGGAACAGCGATACAGTTTAAAGGAATCCCTTCGAATTATCAAAGATGCAATTCTCGGACTTTTTACTGCGGTAATAATAATCGGGGGTGTGATTTCCGGAGTTTTTACTGCCACTGAATCTGCCGCTATTGCCTGTCTCTATGCGTTTATTATCACCTTTTTTGTGTACAGAGAGATCCCAATTAGTAGATTTGTAGGTATTCTTTATGCTTCATTAAAAACTCTTGCTATGGTAATGAGTCTTATTGCCGCTGCAAGTGCATTTGGATGGCTCCTGGCCTATTTGAAAATACCAGCTGCCGCAACTTCGGCGCTGCTGAAAATAACTGATAATAAAATCCTTCTATTATTACTGATCAACCTTTTCCTGATTTTCCTCGGGACTATAATGGATATGGCACCACTGATCCTTATAACAACTCCCATCCTCTATCCGGTTGTGGTAGGAACTCTTGGCATGAGTCCCATTCAGTTTGGTGTAATGCTGATTCTGAACCTTGGTATTGGATTAACCACTCCCCCGGTGGGGTCAGCGTTATTCGTAGGATGTGCTATCGGAAAAATTTCAATAGAAAAGGCAACAAAAGCTATGATTCCTCTGTATTTAATGATGATTATAGTTCTCCTTCTGGTCACCTTTATTCCAGATCTTGTAATGTTTATTCCAAACATGGTGATGGGTCAGGGAGTATAGGTGCTTGAAATGACTGAATTAAAATGGGGGCTTATCGGCTGCGGCGACATATCCAGAAAAAGAGTCGCCCCTGGAATCAGGGACGCAGCCAACTCAAATCTGGTTGTTGTTAACCGCTCAGACTATTCCAAAGCTGAAAGCTTCGCCAAAGAGTTTGGTGCAGAACGCTGGACAGAGAATTGGCAAGAGCTTGTCTCTGATGACACAATTGATGCAGTCTATATAGCAACCCCGGTTTATCAACACGCCGAACAGGCGATTGCATCGGCGGAGGCAGGAAAACATGTCCTCTGTGAAAAACCGATGTCCCTGAATACAGCCGATGCTGATAAGATGATTGATGCCTGCAAAGCCAATAATGTAAAATTGGGAGTTGCATTCTATAGAAATTTATTTCCCGCAATACAGAGAATAAAAAAAATAATTTCTGATCGTGAAATTGGAAAAGTTGTCCACATTCAAAGTAACAATTTTGAGAATTTTAACCGACATCCAGGAGACCCCAGGTATTGGCTCCTGGATAAAAAGAGATCCGGCGGCGGTCCTATGATGGATATGGGATGTCACAGGATAGAAGTTTTTATTAATATTTTGGGTTCAGTACAGCAAATAACCGGATTTAACCATAATATCTTTTTTAATAGAGAGGTCGAAGATTTATCTATTGCTCATTTTAAGTTTGAAAACGGGGCTGCAGGAATCCTCACCTCAGGCCATGCAGCAAAAGAGTCTCAGGATACCCTGGACATCTACGGCACTGAAGGTTCTATCCATGTTCCGGTTTTGAATGCTGGCACCGTAACAATTATTACTGATAAAGGAACGAGAGTAGAGAAATATCCAAATCATCCGAACGTTCATCTTCCATTAATTGAAAACTTCATTGATTCAATTATAAATAATAAAGAACCAGCCGTTACCGGCGAAAAGGGAAGAGAAATTACAAGAATTCTGGATACTATTTACGGACGAAAACCAGGTTTAAAAGCACTATAATCAATAAAACTTACCCAAAATCTCCTTTTTTGGCCTTAGTTGAATAGTCGCTAATGCCTTGACAATCGTGCGTTTTCCCTATATTCAGTAAGAGGAAATTGACAATATTTTTT
>JABMQR010000309.1 GCA_013202335.1 Bacteroidota bacterium | reverse complement strand
GCTCTAGCCATTGGAGCTACTGGCCTAAGTGAGTCTATTTTACTTTTGTCTCGCGATGCAGAGTATGCTTTCTGTCAAATTTACAGTATTTACTAAATTCGAGCTTTCCCTGAATATTTCTACGATTCTTGGTAGTAGTGTAATTTTTCCTTTTACATTCAGTACACTGAAGCGCTATCTTTTCTACTGGACCTTTCTTTTTACTAGCCATATATATACTCCCATTATTTCTGCACTGCTGCCGCACCGACCAATTCAGTCTTTTGAGCCCTCGACCGGATTCGAACCGGTGACCCCCACCTTACCATGGTGGTGCTCTACCGACTGAGCTACAAGGGCAAGGTATTCTAGTATTATCCGGATTATGGTCCGGGCATAAAACCACGTAGATGGAAAAATAGCAAAGCTGGTATTTTTTGTCAAGAGATTTTTATACCTGACTTGAAAATAATCATGTTTTATGACTATTATTGTAGAATGAAGTAAACCGGTTTACGATCGAATTCACTCTATTTATTTTAAAATTGGGTTATTTTATAGAAAAAGATTTTTTTAATTTATACAATTGATTAAATTTTACGTATTTTATTAGCGAAGTACCAATGAGAACCATTGCACACGCACCTACAGTTTGAGAACAGGGAGTTGATATGAATAATAAAAGCATCCGCTACGGAAACGACAGTGAATCCATCAAATGGGATTTTGCCGAACATTTAAAGTACACACTGGGGTGCGATCGGTATTCATCCTCGATTCATGATAAATACTATTCACTGGCCCTTACGGTGAGAGACAGACTTATCCACCAATGGATCAAGACCCAGCAGTCACATCATGACAATAGTGTAAAACGTGTCTACTATCTCTCCCTTGAGTTCCTTATGGGCAGAGCAATGACAAATAACATCATCAATCTGCAGCTTGAAAAGCCCTTCCAGGATGCACTGAATGATCTGGGATACTCACTTGAAGAGCTGGCGGATAATGAAGTTGATGCTGGTCTCGGCAACGGAGGATTAGGCAGACTTGCCGCATGTTTCCTCGATTCCATGGCTACCATGGACCTCCCCGCTTATGGATACGGAATCAGATACAACTACGGTATCTTCAAACAGCATATAGTAAATGGATACCAGACAGAACAGCCGGACGACTGGTTAAGATTCGGCAACCCATGGGAAATTGAGCGGAGCGATATTTGTATTCCGGTAAATTTTGGCGGACGGGTTGAACCTATCAAAGAGAACGACGAAATACATTTCAAATGGATAGATACCCAGCAGGTAATCGGAATTGCCTACGACACACCTATTGTCGGATATGGCGGCAATACCGTAAATACATTACGCCTGTGGAGCGCCCGGGCACCCGAAGGGTTTAATCTCCACGATTTTAACGAGGGAGACTATGTTGAGGCGGTTAAATCCAAAGTACTCGCTGAAAACCTTAGTCAGGTACTCTACCCTAACGATACTCTTTACCTGGGTAAAGAGCTTCGTCTTAGACAACAATATTTCTTTGTAGCCTGTTCTTTGGCGGATATTCTCAGACGTTTCAGAAAATCAGATGAACCCTGGGCTAAATTCCCGGATCATGCGGCGCTTCAGCTTAACGATACCCACCCTTCCCTGGCTATACCCGAACTTATGAGAATTCTCCTTGATATTGAACATCTTGGTTGGAATGAAGCATGGGATATCACAGTAAGATCAGTAGGATATACCAACCATACGCTTATGCCGGAAGCTCTGGAAAAATGGTCCGTTCCCATGCTGGAAGCAAATCTTCCGCGCCACCTGCAGATTATTTATGAAATTAATCATCGATTTCTTCAGAGGGCTGTCACCTTTTTCCCCGGCAATACAGGAAAAATCAGCCGCGTAAGTATAATAGAGGATTCTAATCCACGACAGATACGAATGGCAAACCTGAGTATTATTGGATCGCACTCAACCAACGGGGTTGCCCGTTTACACACTGACTTACTGAAAAGCCGTATGTTCCCGGAGTTTGCACAAATCTTTCCAAAAAGGTTCAACAATAAAACAAATGGAATAACGCAAAGACGCTGGCTGTTAAAGGCGAACCCTCCGCTGGCATCATTAATTAACGGAGCTATCGGAGATAGCTGGATTACCGATTTTAACCGTATTTCTGATCTGAAGAAATATGCAGATGACACCTCTTTCCTGAAAGAGTTTGATAAAGTGAAAACTATCTCAAAAGTTGAGGCGTCGAATTACCTGAATAGAAATTTTGGATGGTCAGTTGATCCGGAAACTATATTTGATGTACAGGTCAAACGAATCCATGAATACAAGCGTCAATTACTCAATGCTCTTCATATTATAATTCTTTATAATAGAATCAGGGAGGGAAAAACAGACGGTATGCAGCCAATAACTTTCCTGTTCGGTGGAAAAGCTGCACCCGGGTATGTGTTGGCAAAACTTATCATAAAGTTTATTAACAGCATCTCAGAAACAATAAACAATGATTCAGCAGTGAAAAACCTTTTAAAGGTCTACTTTATGCCAAACTATCGTGTTTCAATGGCAGAAAAAATCATACCTGCAACAAACATTTCCGAGCAGATATCAACTGCTGGTACCGAAGCTTCAGGAACCGGTAATATGAAGTTTATGTGCAACGGGGCAATTACCCTGGGAACACTTGACGGTGCAAATATCGAGATAATGGAAGAAGCAGGCAAAGACAATATATTCATTTTTGGAAATTCCGCCGATGAGATAGAGCAAAAAAGAGATACATACGACCCCTATGTTAGCTGTTCACAGGATAATGAGATAAGGCAGGCAATTGAGCTGATCCTCTCAGGTTACTTTAATATAAGTGAGCCGGGGATTTTTGAACCCCTCCGCAGATCTCTGTTTGATGAAGGTGATCGTTATATGCACTTTGCAGATCTTGGATCATACAAAGATTCTCATGCTCTGGCAGTTAAAGCATACGCTGACAGGCTGAGATGGAACAGAATGGCTGTTATGAATATTGCCTCTTCAGCTAAGTTTTCATCAGACCGGACAATTGGGGAATACACAAAAGAGATCTGGAATGTTGCTCCCAGCAGAGTGCAGGGATACGAATCGCCTTCATTGAGTCTGGATGATGCTGCGGCTGCTCCGCATTAATTAGTGAATCACAGAATTGAAAACTTCTGAAACCCAGGGAGATACTGACGTCAGTACAGGAACAATTAACAGTGCCGGCAGAAAGTTTGAGGTCTTTATCTCCCTCAGGTTCAGTAGATTTATACCAATCATAATTACCATAACACCGCCGACCGCAGAGAGTTCTACCAGACCGGCATCTCCGATATGCGGTGCGAGCCATGCTCCGGCAAGGGTTAATCCCCCCTGATATACCAATATGGTAATGGCTGAAAAAATTACCCCGATACCATACGCAGCGGTAAACATAATAGCCATAAAGCCATCCATAACAGATTTAATCAGAATGAGTTCAAAATCCCCTTCTGCCCCCGCTTTAATTGCTCCGACTATGGTCATTGCACCAACACAAAAAAGAACAGAGGCATTCAGAAATCCCAATGCAAAATTCTTTGAGGCAGAATGTGTATCATCCAGTCGTCCCCGTTTAACAACTCTCTCAAAAAATGAACCGAGATGCAGTATTCCACCCTCAATATTTAAAAGATATCCTATAACGCCGCCGATAGTGAGTGAAAAAAGCACGATAAGATAACTCTGTGATCCCAAAGCCATACTAAACCCGACCAGAAGGGATATGAATCCGGAACTGATAAAAACCACTTCCTTTATGGAGTTCTTAATCCTTGCATGAAATACAAGGCCGATGAGGGAGCCGATAATAACGGTTAAACAGTTAATGATTGTTGCTGCCATCCGGCAATTATAACGATTCATGTACGTCATTGCAATCATAATCACAATCTTAATAACTCTGTAATTCATTGATAATACTGGCATTCACATGATATGATTCCTGTATGATTTCATGCATAATCCCAGCCGCAGGACTCTCATCAAGAATGAAAGAGTGGAAAATAATGCTTCCTTATCTCGGAAGACCCATCATTGATCAGGTAGTGGAGACGGCTCTTTCTGCTGCCGCCAAAGTCATCATGGTTACTGGACATCGGAGTTACGAGCTGCGTGAACATTTTGCCGGAAATCCCGAAATTACCTTTATACAAAACACCGAATATACCCTCGGTATGTTCTCATCGATACGTGCAGGGGTTGCTGAGATTGAAAAAGGGGTTTTTTTCATTCTCCATGCCGATCTGCCCCTTATTAAAACATCCCACATCACAACCCTGCTTGACTATTTCGCACAGCAGCAGGGCAACAGTATTGAAATAGTACAACCTCTCTGTGGAACCGTACCCGGACATCCGGTAATCTTTTCCGGATCTGTACGGGAAACCCTTCTCAAATCACGGGACAGCGACTCGATGAGGGATGTTTTCAAATCCCATGCTGTATCCTATTTTCATACCGATGACCCTGCATATATTACTGATATAGATACTCTGGAATCTTACAATCAACTTATCAGCGGGTCGTAAGCATCAGCTCCATCCCATCACCATCGACACCGCCTGTTTCGGCAGCCTCTACTAAAACGGTATCTCCTTCAGCAATTGTTCCATCCAGCAAGCCCCTTGCCAGTGGATTCTGAAGCAAATTCTGAATAGCCCGCTTTACCGGCCTTGCACCGAAAGCCGGATCAAACCCGTAATGAGCAATACTTTCAAGTGCTTCATCCGTTATATCCAGAGTAATATTACGACCGCTAAGCCGGGACTTAAGCAGATTCAGCTGGAGCATTATAATCTTACTAATCTGCTGCTTATCCAGTCTGTTGAAAGGAATAATATCATCAATTCGGTTCAGAAACTCTGGTTTAAACGTCTGCTTTAACAACTGGTTTATGTGCGGCCTGACCTCATCAAAGCTTTCTGCATTAAGCAGGAGATCGCTTCCCAGATTACTCGTCATGATAATAATAACATTACGGAAATTGACCACTCTGCCCTGTCCATCAGTCAGCCTTCCATCATCAAGCAGCTGCAGAAGAATATTAAAGACATCAGGATGCGCCTTTTCAATCTCATCAAAAAGAATTACTGAATAGGAACGTCTCCTGACTGCCTCAGTAAGCTGCCCACCCTGGTCATATCCCACATATCCGGGAGGAGCCCCTATCAAACGGGACACCGTATGCTTCTCCATATACTCGCTCATATCTATACGGGTCAGCGCCCGTTCATCATCAAACAAAAATGCTGCTAAAGTCTTTGCAAGCTCAGTTTTTCCCACACCTGTCGGTCCAATAAAAATAAATGAGCCGAGGGGTCTTCCCTCATCAGCAACCCCAGCTTTATTTCTGCGCACTGCATCAGAGATCTTCTGAATTGCCTCATGCTGCCCGACAACCCTTTCAGCAAGAATTTTTTCCAAATTCAGGTATTTCTGTATTTCTGATGTGAGCATCTTTGTTATCGGTATACCCGTCCAGGCAGATAATACCTGAGCAACGTCCTCTTCGGAAACCTCTTCTCTCAGGAGCTGTCTCTCAGACTGAACACTCTCAAGCTCAACACTTTTTCTTTCCATCTCAGCAGCGAGACCAGGAATCAACCCATGTTTTATCTCTGCAGCTTTGGTTAGGTCACCGCTTCTTTCAGACTGCAGCTCATCAGTTTTCAACTGCTCAATCTTCGCTTTCAGCCCCCTGAGTGTATCGATTATATTCTTCTCGTTCCTCCACTGCATGCTCAAACCATCATAAATTGTCTGAAGATCCGCGAGCTCCTTATCCAATTTTTTCAACCGATCCCGGGATTTTGCATCTTCCTCACCTTTCAGTGCCTGTTTCTCAATATTCAGCTGAAGAATTCTCCGATCAATCTGATCAATTTCAATCGGCTGGCTATCAATTTCCATCTTCAATCTACTTCCTGCTTCATCAATGAGATCAATAGCTTTATCCGGAAGAAATCGAGAAGTTATATACCTATCAGACAGGGTTGCAGCTGCAATGAGTGCTTCATCTTTAATTCTGACACCATGGTGCACCTCATACCGTTCTTTTAGCCCTCTCAAAATGGCTATTGTTGACTCAACCGAAGGCTCCTTGGCTAAAACCGGCTGAAATCTCCTCTCAAGTGCCGGATCCTTCTCAATATATTTACGGTATTCATCCAAAGTTGTTGCGCCGATTGCACGCAGCTCACCTCTTGCCAGTGCCGGTTTCAATAGATTTGATGCATCTGTAGAACCTTCTGCAGCGCCGGCACCAACTACTGTATGGAGCTCATCAATGAATAAAATAATTTCGCCCTCTGATTCTGCCACTTCCTTGATTACTGCTTTAAGCCTCTCTTCAAATTCTCCACGGAATTTTGCACCGGCAATCAGAGCTCCAAGATCAAGTGTTAAAAGTTTTTTAAACTTCAACATTTCCGGCACATCCCCGGAAACAATTCGTCGGGCAAGACCCTCAACGATCGCAGTTTTCCCCACTCCCGGTTCACCAATTAACACAGGATTATTCTTTTTTCGCCTTGTTAATATTTGTACAACTCTAGTTACTTCGTCTCCTCTTCCTATAACAGGATCAATTTTTCCTTCAATGGCCAATTTAGTTAAGTTTCTTGAATACTTATCAAGCGTAGGTGTCAAAGACTTCTTTTTTATCTGATCTCCAGATTTATCTCCTTCTCCAACAATTTTAACAACTGATTGACGTGCTTTTGTGTGAGAAACCCCAAATTTACTAATAATCTGAAAAGCTAATCCTTCACTTTCTTTAATGAGAGCCAAAAAGATATGCTCCGAACCAACATAATTG
>JABMQR010000308.1 GCA_013202335.1 Bacteroidota bacterium | reverse complement strand
TACAAATTTGGATAATCGGTAATGAAAATATTTCAGTCCGGATCATTTGAACGAAAAGTTAAAAAATTCAGCAAACAGGAAAAAAAGGCACTGGACAAACAGATTTTAGAAATTGCCGAAAATCCATCTGTTGGAGCGGAGAAAAAAGGCGACCTCTGTGGAGTATACGTTCATAAATTTAAAATTAAAGAGACTCAATATGTACTTTCTTATCGCTTTGCCGGATCTGATCTTGAATTAATAATGATTGGCCCGCATGAAAATTACTATAGAGATTTAAAAAACCATCTTAAAGCAAGATAAAAAATGGGGCTCAACTACTCAGCTTTACGTTTTGTTTGAGGAGATGTGATGAAGTTCACAAAAAAACAGGGACAGTATTTGGCGTTCATCTACTACTACACTAAAATGCACGGGCAGCCGCCAGCTGAACGTGATATGCAGATGTACTTTCGCGTGTCGCCCCCAACAATTCACCAGATGGTTTTGACATTGGAGAAGAACATGCTCATTAGCCGCGTTTCCCGACAAGCCCGGTCTATCCGGATACTTGTTCCCAAGGAAGAGATTCCGCAACTTGATTGAACAAGGGAAAGAAACATTTTCTGTAATGTATTTATTGAAATATTTCCTGAATAGTAAGAGAATCAAGTGCTATCCATAAAAAATAGGAAGGACGTAATAATCTCATGAGTTTTTATACAGAACCAACAGGATATGAAAAAACTGCTCTTTCAGACCTTCAAGGTGCGTGGGGGAATTTAAGGAATGAAGTAGTAAAAAGCTTTGATTTTCCTGATTCAGACAAATTGCTATTTCATATTGATGAAGCCATGAGTTGGGAATCAGTAAGGAATTTAAAAAGAATGGAATCAACCCTGCTTCTGATCCGGAATATCGCTGCTCAAACCGAATCCCCGGAGGAAGTCCTGGAGTTGATAGATGATGTAAGGGGAAGTTTAGAGGAAACTATTGAGGCGATTGCTGAAGGCAGAGCTGAATAGTAATTTTCATGGGTAACCCCAAACTGAACGGCCGGTTCAGGAGGCACTCAATACTGTCACACAGGAAAGGACTACAATCCTTACATTCTGTAATCGGAGGGTATAATATTCAAGCAAATAGCAAGGCGCGTACAGCAGTTGGAAGATCCACAGGTTATTTGTACCGTTGGAGCGCGATGTCATGCCAAAAGACTAAAGAATTTCATACCGAATGGCTAAAGAATTTCGTGAATGATTTTATTGAATAGAAGTGGTATGATTGTAAAAGAAAAATTATATATAACCAATTCAGTATCAGGAGACCTCTGTGGAAACTAAAAAGTATACAGTTGAAGAATTGATGAAAGAGGCTATTAAAGAAAGCTATAAGTCAATTTCAGAGCATACCAATAAAACCGACCCTTTGGTTGGAGCTATTATAGCTACTGAAGATGGGGTGATATTGGGTACTGCTCATAGAGGGGAATTGAGAGAGGGAGAGCATTGCGAATATACACTCATTGAACGTAAACTAAGAGATAAGAATCTCAAAAATTGTGTTTTATATGTTACCCTAGAACCTTGTACTGATGAATCCAGAAATAATTCTGAAGGTAAACCTAGTTTAAAAAGGGGGTGTTCTACACATATTAAAAGAGCCAGACTTAGTAAAGTGTATATTGGTATTGAGGATGCTAATCCTAAAGTTGCCAAACAAGGTATTCAGTTTTTAATTGCTAATAAGGTTGAAGTTGAAATGTTCCCAGAAGATCTGGCTGATACTATCAGAAAAGAGAATGCCCAATTTATCAAAGAAAAAGAGGAAGAAGCCAAGCAGATAAAAAAAGAAAAAATCAGTAGAAAAAAATCATTTTTGGAACAACCAACTCCTGGTACAAATATTTCCAATTTCTCAGGAAAGGCCGTGCAAAAGTTTATTACTGAAGCAAAAATGCCATTTGCTTATCCTTCAGATGATTTTGTAAGTTGGTGTAATCAGTTTGGTCTCATTGAAAAGAATAATGAAGAAGAATTTATTCCAACAGCATTAGGGATATTGTTATTTGGAGAAAGTTCTGAATTAAGCTTTCCACAGTCAGTATTCAAGATTGAAATTAATTATGATGGTAAAGAACCCGAAATAAGGGATTTTGTAGGACCGTTAGTTTTGCAACTCCCTCAATTGATAGATTTTGTAAGAGATAAGGCCATAAAGTTTACAATTGACCGGTCAAAAGGGAGAAGAGAGGAGAGAGCAGATTTTCCCTTCGAAATAATTCGTGAGGCAATAGCTAATGCCATTATTCACAGAGATTACTCTATTAGAGGGGCTACAAATTACATGTATATTGATACAAATAAAATCATTGTCCGGAGCCCGGGAGGTCCAGAACCACCTGTTTTAATGGATATGTTAAAAGAACTAAGAGCCCCATCGGTTAGCAGGAATCCGGAAATAATGTTTGTTTTTAATCAAATGAAACTGGCAGAGCAAAGAGGGGTGGGATTACGTGATATGAAGAAATTACCAAGTAAAGGATTTCCATTACCTGTTTTTGAGCTGAAAGCTGGCAATATTGAAGTTGCTTTTGGACGAACTAAAGAATTCATTGCTGAACGGGCAGGGCTTGATAATTTATCTGCACTTAGTGAAGATGATAAGAATATAATAATATTTATTCAGGAAAGAAAAGAAATAGCAACAGGAGAATTAGTTGAACATTTTAACCTCCATTCTAAAGCAGCTCAAAGAAAACTATTTAATTTGGTTGGTAAAGGTCTGCTCATGAAAACAGGTGAAAAACGAGGCACTCGTTATGCTATTAATCCGGATATAAAACTTTGATATGAAATAAATATTGGACATATTATTGGACATAATGTCCGATATGGTAATAACACAAATGTATAAATGCTTTTATCGGACATTTCATAAAACATCAAGCATATAATTTAAAGCGGCGTTTTGCTTTGAAACTTTGCTTTTAGCTGCTGCAGTTCAGGATGCACTTAATACATCACATAGGATAGAACAACAATCATTATAGCTCACTGCCTATCAATCCTTACATTCTGTAATCGGAAGGTATAACATTCAAGCTAATAGCAAGGCGCGTACAGCAGTTTGAATATCCACTGGTTCT
>JABMQR010000307.1 GCA_013202335.1 Bacteroidota bacterium | reverse complement strand
TTGGACAAGCAAATAAGTACGATCAGTAAGGCCAATGAGTAAATATAATTAGGTGCCTAAAAATGGATAAGGAGGAAGACGAAACCTGTGGTTTTGAATTTGGGCGGTAGACTCTATTGCAAAATCGTTCAAGCCTTCAATTGTGTTAGCCAGAGTGAAGGCACACCTCTCACTAAAATGTATTGCAGATCTTTCGTGTTGAATAAATCATCCTGCTGTATATTAAGACAGCCTTTATCCTGTATATTTGTATCCTAAACTGAGGTAATTTCAAAATTAAGAGACAAAAACCGAAGGGTTTTGTCCCATTTTGTAAAGAACGACCTATTAGACAGAAGCTTTTGTTTGTGAGTAGTTACTTATATTATAACTAATTACACAGTTACAATCAAAAACTTCAAAAGTCAATTTCAAAATTCAGAGAATTTTGAAATTGACTCAACTAACTGCAAAAGGAACAAATAATTATGTCTTTTACTTCTTTGGGTGTATCTCAATCTTTATTACATATATTAGAGACTCAAAACTACACAAATCCCTATCCTATTCAAAAAGAAGCAATACCCGCTATACTAAATAAAAGAGATGTTTTAGGCATTGCAAAAACAGGATCCGGTAAAACCGCCAGTTATGTAATACCTATATTGATGAATTTACAGGGAAAAAGTGTTAAGAAAAACAGGCATGTACAGGTATTAGTACTGGTGCCGACCAGAGAACTGGCTGTGCAGGTGAATGATGTATTTAAATTGTTTGGAGAAGCGATTTTTCAAACGGTTTCTCAAACGGTTTCTCAACAGATAAAATCATTAGCTGTGTTTGGCGGTGCTTCAATAAATCCACAAATGATGGCCTTACAGAATGTAAATGTTTTAATTGCCACACCGGGACGATTGCTTGAATTAGTTGAAGTAAATGCTGTACACCTTTCAGAGATAGAAACTCTTGTGTTGGATGAAGCTGATAAAATGCTGAATGCCGGCTTTGAAAAAGAGATGAACCGGGTTTTTGATTTGCTTCCCCCCAAACGACAAAATCTTCTATTCTCTGCAACCCTCAATGATGATATCAGTACTATACATCAAATACTGCTGCATGATCCCATTGTTATAAAAATTGAATCTTTTGAAGAGAATATTGACCTCATAAATCAAAGTGCCTATTTTATTGCTGCAGAAAAAAAAGGACCACTTCTTCGTTATTTAATAAAAAGTAAGAAAATGACACAGGTCTTAGTTTTTACCTCGTCAGTTGTTAGAGCGGAGAGAGTTGCAGATAAACTTCGAAAAAACGGCATTGAAGCTAAAGCAATTCACAGAAAGAGAACTCAGGGAGTAAGAACAGACCTCCTGAACGATTTTAAGGAGGGGAAACTCCAGGTCTTGGTGTCAACAGATCTGCTCTCCCGGGGAATTGATATCGAGTTTTTGCCGTATGTTATCAATTATGAACTGCCGCGTTCACCAAAAATATTTATTCATCGTATTGGAAGAACAGGTCGTGCAGAAAGACCGGGCGAAGCTATCACACTTATCTCTCCGGATGAAGAACACCATTTCAGAGTCATAGAAAAGAAAATTAAAAAACGGGTGGTCAGAATTCCTGCTGACGATTTAGATCTCAGGAAATATTGATAAAATAAATACATAAGAGTAACTGTTTAGAGAATATAAGGGTACATATATATATGGAAATTATGGAGATAGAATTCAATAAATTTCTGGGACTGCAAAAATCAAATAAACCGGAATATATATTTCAACTTGAGAAAAGAAAAGAATTTACGAATCATCTTGGAACTTTTCATGCGGGTGTTTTGTTTTCTCTTGCTGAAGCATCAAGCGGTCAATACTTACTTTCAATCTTTCCTGATTTATCTCATAAAGTTATCCCTGTGCTGAGAAAATCAAAAGTGAAGTATAGTAGACTTGGTACTACAACGATATATTCAAGTGCGACTATTACGGACGAAAGTAAAAACAAAATTCCAGGAGATATAGAAAGAAACGGAAGATCAATGATTGAAGTAGCAGTAAATCTTTATGATGAAGAAAATAGAAAAATATTTTCTTCTGTTTTTGAGTGGTTTATTACAGTAAAATCCTGATAGGCATCAGTTCTGATTACCGCTTTTTTGTCTTTAAGAGATTTATATTCATAGCAAGTAAGAGAAAAGACATAGCAAAATTTCCGATTACTGTTGCCGGAAGATGTCCCCCTATTGAGATGTGGGCAAACAGTGGAATATCAATAAAAATGGCTGTTAGCAGACTCAGAAAGGGAGTGATCGTCACAAATAAGATGGGAGTCTTTTGGCCAAACTTGAATTTAGCATTTTTAAAGAAGATCAAAACAATTGCTCCGCCAAGTAAGAGTGAAAAGATAAACTCTATCGGTACAAAGAATAGCGATACCCCAAGCATCGTACCAATACCACCGCCTCCGGCAAAGTGTAAAAAGATGGATTTACAATGTCCAAGAACAGCAGCGATCCCTATGAGATACAAAACGGCAAAGTCAAGATTGGTAAATTCCTTGAAGAAGAAGATTCTAAAGAGAATTATGGGAATCATCCCCTTGAGTCCATCAAGCATACAAACCAATATGCCCCACGGTTTGCCCACATTCCGCATAACATTGGATGTCCCGGGATTGAAATTTCCAAGAGTCCTGATATCTTTACCCATCACAAGCTTTGTGATAATGATGGCGTAATTGATCGAACCAGATAGATACCCAATGAGTATTGCCGAAATTGCTGCAAGTACATATGTCACGCTCTTCTCCTTTCAACTCTCTCTTTCAACCTAAAGAGGATTCTTTACTCTATTCCAATGATATAATGACCTCTGCCTGGTGCTGGCCGCCAAACAGCAACTCTATCTCGAGTTGAGGAAACCGTTTAAGGATCTCACTCTCAACCGCTTCCAGTTTCTTTTGTATAGCATCATTCTTGTAAAAAAGTGTAATGTTACAGAAATCTTCCATAGAAAAGTGAGCCAGCGATTCGATCAGTGCAGTCTGAAAGTCCGGGTCGACCGCATAGATGGAGTTGTCTGATAATCCAAAATAATCATCTTTATGAAGAACCGAGCCGCCAAAGGTTCTCATATTAGAACTCTTGAATAAAAAGAGAGTCGATGCAAGATTTTGGCACTCTTTCATATTTATAACATTTGTCTCAACATGTTCATTTTCACTATAGCCGTAAAAACAGGTCAGACCCTGAACGACATTTGCGGTAGGTATGATGGAGATATCTTTATCAATCTGATCCCCTGCAGCCATACAGGAGAGAAGGATATTATTGTTATTGGGAAGAATTATCAGGTGTGATTCTGCTATGTGTTGTATGACATCAGTAATTTCACCAATACTGGGAAGAATATTTGAATAGGAGATGATATGTTTAATACCAAGCTCTTCAAAGATTTGAGAGAACCCGCTTCCCGGCGAGAACATAACGACCGAACACTCCTCTGAAAACACTTCATTTTTCACTTTTTCGCTGACTTGTTCAAACATATCATCAATTTTTTTTCTTCTGATCTCTCCATAGAGCTCAAGTGTTTTAACAATGAGTTCCGGATGATTTGTGTGAATGTGAAGTTTTAGTATCTCTTCTGTGTTGACTAATGCGATACTGTCTCCCATAGACTGCAAATACTCACGAATATCAAAAGAATCTGTTGATTTTGTCTTATGAAGTGTCAATTCTGTGCAGAATTGATTTTTTTGTTCGCCCTCTGCATTTTTATCGATGGCCGATGGATCGGGGTCAAATCTATAGGTGCTTTCCTCTTTTCTTTGCGGAATGTTGCCCGTAAGCCCGAGAAGTATTCCCTCTATGATGAGTATGAAACCAAGAGCCCCGCTATCAATGACACCTGCTTTTGCCAATATGGGAAGCATTTTGGGGGTGTCAAACAACACCTCTATTGCTTTTGTGACAGCCAGGTCTAAAGAGTTGATGAAAACAAGGTCAAGACTGCTCTGCATCACCTCTTTCATTGCTTCGATTATGGTTACCATCGTTCCAGCTATTGGGTTGAAGAGTGAGGAGTTAACTTCATAAAAACCGTTACTGAATCCTTCAGCCAGGTCCTGTGTGGTAAGAAATTCAGAGTTATTCTCTTTTGAGAAGAATCCCTTAAAGAATCTCGACAGGATAAAACCGGAGTTTCCTCTGCTGTTGTTATTCATATAGGGCAAAATTATCTCAGCAATTTGCCGGGGGGAGGTAATATGCTCTTTTTCAAGAAGTTGTATCGCAGGGACATAGGTTCCCACCATATTTGTTCCGGTATCCCCGTCGGGGACGGGGAAGACGTTAAGATTGTCTAAGATCGATCTGTTGAGACCTAAGTGCTGCGCACTAACTAACAATGCATCTGAGATTTGGCTGCAATGAATTTTCCCGCAATTATTTTGCGCGTTATCGATCATGAATAGTATATCCCAGGTCATAAAAATCAGGTCCTGCATGCGGCATGTTGCTGTGATTGGATGTATGAATCTCTACTTGTACAGGAAAATCGAGCTTCTCAAGCCGCTCTTTCAAATCCTCCGCCTCTTTACGATGCGGGCCAATCACACTGATGAGTGCCCGTACACCTTTCCCCTGCTTCTTGTCTACATCCTCCTGCACCAGTTGAACGAATCTATTATTTGCCTGAATATAGTTCTTCACCTTCCCAATAGATATTAACACACCAGGTTCTTTTGAAGAGCTTAAAAGAGCAATAATTTTCATAGCTGTGCCGAGGATTGCCTTTGTAAGACCCAGTCTTCCTGTTCTATAGAGATAGAACAGATCGTAGACAGCTCCTATATGCCTGGTATTCGTACGGATATAATCAATGTGCTTCATCAACTCAGGAAACGGCATTCCGCTTTGCACAGCCTCAGCAACTTGTTCAGCAATAACCGTGTAGGCAGCAGTCAGATGGTGGGCGTCAACAAATTCAATATCAAATTCAGGATGCTGAGTGACTACCTGTTTTAGTACTTGCTGAGTTGCTGTGGAGGCTTTTCCCGATTGATGAATAGAGATGATCTTCTCCTTGTCAAACTTACTGTAGGCGGCAATCAAATCTTGTTCACGTAAACCGGACGTAGTGACTTTGTTGTGTTTGTCCTTTAACAGCAGCCGCAACTCATCCTTAGCCTCTTGCGACATATCCATAGATACGGGGTAAGGTTCACCGTTTACATATAATGGATACTCGACAACCTCGATATCTAGCGCCTTGACGGTTTTTTGTTCTAACTGTAGTGCAGATCCTGCTACAACTTTCATTCTTGTTCCTCCCTTTTTCTAATTGGATCATCAGGAATATACATCTCTACATCAGAAGTTGGGAATTCACTACAGGGGTGAAAGTATCCAAACTTATCATCAGCAGAGCGAGTGCCTTGCGTATGTGGTGCTTTGACCACGGTTCCGGATAACAGCCTGCTTCGGCACCATCCACAGGTTCCTGACCTGCAGAGGGACGGAGGATTAAGACCTGCGCGCTCTAAAGCAACTAAAACTGTCTCATCTCCTTGTGCCTTTATGGTATGGGTATGGGTATTCATATGAACTAAAAGAGAGTAGGTGGGGCTCTTTTTTTCCCCATCGCTCTTATGATACTCAGAATGCTCAACCCTAATCCGTCTCTTTTGTATGTTTGCTTTGATAAACTCCTCTTCCAGATATGTCTCCATTGCGGGCGGACCACTGACGAATAGTGTACAGTCATCAATGTTTTTATCTGGAGCTGCAGCTCTCAAAGTCTCCTCTATGAGCGAAATGGTTATCAGTCCTCTCTCTCCCTGCCAATCGGCGGCAGGATCTGAGCAGACGGGAATATAAGTAAAGTGAGATGGGTTATCATCATTGATGCTCTTAAAATAGTCACTGAAAATAAACTGGTCAGCAAGAACTGCTCCGTGAATCAGTACTGCATGAACATCGGGGTGATCTTTCAAAATATTCGGGATGATGGATTTGAATGGAGTAACTCCGGAACCGCCGGCAAGACAGATGACATAACAGCTGTCCCTTAGTTCCTGATAGTAAAAATCACCTGCAGGTGCTGTACAGACAATCTGAGTACCAACTTTCCATGTGTTATAGACCAGTTTGCTGATAAATCCCGGATCGGTTTTTTTGATGGTAATATCATAGAAGCCCTCATCGATTGCCTGCCCGGGGGTTGAAGAGATTGAAAAGGGGCGGGAGGCGGTGCTTTTATCAACCATGAAGGAACAGGATATATATTGTCCTGCTCTGAAAAAAGCAGGCTTCTTCTCTGCATCATTCATGACTAAACGGTAGGTTATGGTATCTGCTGTCTCCTGCATGATTGAACGAATCACCATATCCTGTTTGGTGGGATGCAAAGAGGCTGATAATGTGTTCATGATCCCTTTGGGAAGTGGTGTGTCTGATGCTTTAGCGAACAGGCGATATCTCTTTGTTATATGGGTGATAAAGGAGATTGTATCAATAAGACTGTTCTTGATTACTACTTTCATGAAGGGCCATCCATTTTTGCACAAGTGCGTTCAGCTGCAGCTTTTCCCGACATTACAGAGCTGCCGTACCCATGACAACGGTAAGAGAATCCCCCACAGAATTGTATTCCCTCTATGTAGTTCTCTTTTTCCTGAGATAGCACTCTAGGAACTATTCCGTCCCAGGGTTCTGGTTCATATCCATACACTATTCCATTATATGCTCCGGTATACCGGGCAAATGTTTCGGGAGTGGCAATTTCAATCTCTTCAATATGCTTAAATATTTCTGTGTTAGTAGCTTTTTCAAACTGGTGTATGAGTTTTTTGGCAATTCGGTCTTTGGTCTTGAAGTATGCATCATTTGAAACATGTTCCCATGCCTCAGCATGAAAACCTGCAGTGATGGAGAGAATGGTTGTTCCCTTTGGAGAACAGTCGGGGTTTGCTGCATTTAAACAAATAGAGGCCTGCATGATTTCATCTGTCTCAATATCATAGGTGCTGGTATAGAGCTTCTCTGTATCCATATGAGGAGAGATAAAGTAACTGTATTCATGCAGTCCCAGTTCTTCCTTTGATGCATTCAATCCTAAATAGACCACAAAGAGGCTTAAACCATGTTTTCTTGTGTTAATAGCTGCATAAGCTCTTTTTGGAACCTCTTCCTTAGGTGAAACAAGGTTATTGAATACATTGGTTGGGGATGTGTTACAAATAATTTGTCTACTATATATGGTTTCTCCGTTTGCAAGGGTAATGCCGGTAACCTGTTTTTCTTTAACGTTTACGGCAGTAACCTCACTATTAAAACGAACGGTACCTTCAAACTGGTATATTTTTTCCAGAAAGGCACAGGATATTTCATGAGATCGGAATTCTGGAATAAGGGCACCCGCTGAGATATAGGTGTCTAACAATGCGGCCCAGATAGAGAAGGACATCCGACCGGCAGGAACTCCCAGATAGCACCAATAGGGATAGATCATATCTAATGCTTTTTTGGGCATGTCCAGTGCTTTTGCTACCTTTTCAACGGTAGCTGAGCCTGTTCTGATAAAATTGCCGTATTTCTTGAATATTTGTGAATTATTTATTTTCTTGCCGCTTTTTTCCAAAGCGTTGAATGAATCCTGAACCTCTTTGCAGAGAGTCATAAACTTTGTAACAGCAAATGTGCTGCCGGGAACTTCCTGCTCAATCGTTTTGATAAAGGCATCGACACCAAACGGGAGACTGGCATCAAGGTGCTGTTCAGTGAGAATCAATCGATATGCTTCTGGTATAGCGAGAAATGTTATCCGCAGTTTTGCATCTTCTAACAGATAGCGGACAACACCGGAAGTGGTGCTCTCTGCTCTTGTGTTTGGTAGTTCATGAAGTGATGGTTCGAACTCAAATCGCCCACGGGTAAAACTGCTTGCATACCCGCCAGGTAAGTTGTGTCGTTCAACCAGCAGAACCTTCTTACCTGCACGTAAACACTCTAAGGCAGCACAAAGTCCGCCAAGTCCCGAACCAATTATGATTACATCATATGTTTCACCCATGTTTATTTATATACCGTATTATTAGTTATTACAAGAAATTATGGCTGCCAGGTTTGCCCCGGCACCCGGTAATCAGATACACAAACACATAAAAGTATTGAAAAAATATAGTATTATAGAGCTTCGTGAGAAAAATTATTATTAGATAGGTCAATTAACTCCTTTCTATTATGACTTAATCGTATATAATTATAGTTGTGTGAAATTACTGGGCGAGAAATAATATTTAAAAGGAGAAATCATGGGAAAAGAGCGAGACGCAAAAAAAGCCGATAAAAAGAAGCCACTTAAAACTCCAAAAGAGAAACGAAAAGAAAAAAAAGAACAGAAAAACAGAAAAACAGCAAATGAATAGATTTCAAACCAGAATGGGGATGAAGCATAATAACATTATCCCCTTAGTCTGGCTGATTTCAAGAAAGCTGTTAGGATACTTTTCGTTTAGTTCCAGATTGAAAACCCGCCATCAATTACAATATTTTCGCCGGTGATATAATCTGATGCCGGAGCGGCCAGAAAAAGAATAATTCCTTTAATGTCTGTACCATCCCTGCCCATCCGGCCCAACGGAGTTCTCTTGCTGTACTCTTCGTTAAACTTTTCAGAGACCCGATTAGGATTGCCTGAAAATCCACCGGGTGATATTGAATTTACCGTTATTCCCATTGGTCCGAGATATGCTGCTAAATCTTTGGTAGCACCGATAACTCCTGCCTTGGAGGCGGCATAATCTATCGATTGCCCTTCCATCCCGCATATATCGTAGAGTCTGCGGTCACGTCCCATAAGCCCTGCCATCGAAGCTATGTTAATTATTTTACCACGACCCTGCTTTTTCATAATAACAGCAGCTTCTTTACTGCAGTAAAGCATCCCATTCAGGTTGGTTTTTAACACTTTATCAACATCTTGTGCTTCGCGGTAGAGTAGGCGGGTGCTCCCGGCAGTACCTCCACCCCCTGCATTGTTTATCAAAATATCCAACACTCCTTTCCAGTTGAAGGCCTCTATGAATACTTCCGCTACTGCCGAAGATGACGTTTGATCTAGTCCCAGCCCCAAAGTGGAAACATCGAAACGTTCTGCGAGTGCAGATGCCGCTTTTTGTGCTTTATCTTTATTTCTGGAGGTAATAATAATGTCAGCTCCCGCAGCAGCGAGTATTTCCGCCATATCCCAGCCCAGATTCTGTGCCCCGCCGACAATCATTGCAACTTTTTTTTCCAGACTAAATAATTTCTCCACTTCGGACTGCATAGAACCTCCCATGAAAATTTGTTTCATGCTACCAACTATACTACTCATTAACAATATTTCAAAAGACAATTTCTTATAATTGGACCAACTCATTATTTTGGGGTTCAATTTATGAAATTGTCTCAGTTTCAATAATCAAGCGAGTGTGAATTTATATAAGTGGGATCCTTCAAGCAGCGTAACATTAAATATAATTGGTTGCCATAAAAACTTGACGAAGATGGGTATTGAAAGTAAGTATATATACATGAGTTGTTAATTCATACATCATTAAGCAATACAAAGTGACCTGAAGCCGGTGGGATTAGAACAGCTGGTAATCAATGGGTAGAAAAGAATTATTCTAATAATTTAAGCTCAAAAACAGAAAAAAGTTATTAGTTCAAATTAATCCTTAACTGAAATCGATTTGTCATGCAGAAAACCCACCGGCTTCCGGTCACTTCATAAGCAATAAATGGAGATACATATTCCTATGCAAGCATACAAAATATTAGTTGTTGGCTGTGGTTCTATTGGACAGCGACATGCCAGACTACTCTCTGTACGTAAAGATGTTGAACTTTATGTTGCAGATACATTAGAGGAAAACAGAAATTATTGTCAGGAAAATTTCTCTGTAAAGGGTGCCTTTGAAGATTACAATCTGGCACTTAAACGGGGTATGGACGGTGTTTTTATTTGCGTACCGACCGAGCTGCATGTACCCCTTGCAAAGCAGGCTCTGACCGCAGGGGCGTGTGTATTAATTGAAAAGCCTGTGGGTTTATCCGTGGCTGAAGTTGAAATCCTAAAAGAGTTTCCCGATGCGGAGGACAGGATTCAAATAGGGTATATGAATCGTTACAGTTCTCAATTACATAAAGTAAAACAATTAATAGATAGTGGTGATTTAGGAAATATCTTGTATGCAAATGCCTCAGTGTATACGTATGGAACTCTTCTGCATGCAAAAACTGCATTTAGAGATCATGAGAAATGGGCGTTAATAAGAGATTATACACATGAAATAGATTTTTTACTCTACCTGCTGGGACCTGCTGAAGAGGTCGTTGCCATGAGCGCAACCCTGGGTGAGTTTGATCATTTACCCAGCCCTAACATAGTAGAAATTACATCCAGATTCCGTTCAGGAGCTATTGGTTCTATTCATATGGATTATGCCCGGTATCCAGATAAAAGAACTCTTGAAATCATCGGTGACAAAGGCAGTGTTGAATTTTATATAAATGATGGTATCCTCCGATTTTATCAAAAAGACAAAAAAGGATTCAGGGAAGAACTGGAACCATTTATTCGTGATGACTTGTTTGCTGCGCAAATTGAAACTTTGATTGGAATGATAAAAAAAGAGGTCAAACCAATGGTTTCTCTGGATGATGGAATTGAAGCGTTAAGATTTTGTGAAGCAGCAATTACTTCCAGTGCTGAAAGAAAATTTATTTCGCTTAAGCATTAGTAAAATATTGATTATTGTAAGAGGTTTTTAGATGACGGAAACGGTGATTCGCAATGCGCACATAGACGACTATAAACGTATCATTGCTCTCAATGCTTCTGAGGTTCAGTACACAAGTCCGATGGATATGAATCGTTTGCATATTCTCCATCAGCTGGCTTCCTACCACAGGGTTGTAGAATTTGACGGTAGAGTTGCGGCATTTTTACTTGCTATGAGAGAAAACTGTTTATACCAAAATGAAAACTATGATTGGTTTTCTTCACAATTTCCAAAATTTCTCTACATTGACAGAATCGTAGTTGCTGCAGAATATAGCGGGTTGAAAATTGGAACTGCACTCTATCAGGATGTCTTCAATTATGCACAATCAAAAAGTATTCCAATCATTACTTGTGAGTACAATATTATACCTCCCAATAAACCATCGCATATATTTCACAATAAATTTGGGTTTAAAGAGGTTGGAACGCAATGGCTGGCTCATGGTACAAAAAAGGTATCACTGCAGGCGGCAGATGTTTAACGAGTTGCTGTAGTAAAGAGAGCCTGTTTATTTCTTTCTGAAATTTCCGTGAATCAGGTATAGAGTAAAGAACTTTCTGAAGGGTGATAGGGGAAAATTGAAATTTGTTGACTCAATTATAAGTAAATTGATCTCAGAACTCCAAAAAAAACAGGATCATGAAACTTTAGTGCTCTGGGCAGCTGACTGTGCTGAGCATGTACTCCCATATTTTGAGGAAGTCTACCCGGGAGACAACCGCCCTCGGGAAGCGGTTGAAGCTGGACGTGCATGGCTGCGTGGTGAAAGAACAACAGGGGAAGCCAGGGGCGCTGCATTTGCTGCTCACGCAGCTGCTCGGGAGGCAAAAAATGCTGCAGCATGCGCCTCTGCCCGTTCCGCCGGACAGGCAGCATCTGCTGCTCATGCTGTCGGACATGCTGTTCATGCCGCAACGTATGCTGCAAAAGCCGCCACATTTACGCTTGAAAATAATAATGCTGCCAAAACTATTACCGCTACTGATAGGGAGCGTAGTTGGCAGTATCAACATTTACTCGAATTGGGAAATAATTTAAAATTACATATATGAGGAACTATTAAATGGACTTACTAAAAATTTCTGAATTACAGAGGGATGAAATTGAAGAAATTTATGTGCATGCAGCGGAATATAAAAATGGAAAAAAGTCTGAAATTCTAAAAAACAAGAGTGTAATAACCATATTCCCGCAAAGCAGCTTGCGAACAAGACTTACTTTTGAAACTGCCGTCAATGATTTATCGGGCAGGATTTACCGCTTTGATCTTGATATTCTTGAGAAAAGTGAGGCTTTGCAGGATGTGATTCTCTACCTGAATAATTGGGTAGATCTCATGATAATCCGGTATCCTGATATAACAAAAATAGAAGAAATGCAAAAATATGCAACTTTTCCGATTATTAATGCCATGACCAGAGAAAATCATCCCTGTGAAATAGTATCTGACTATTTTGGATTACGAGAAATGCTGGGTAGTATTACTGATTTAACCTATACTTTTATTGGTCCTGCAGGAAACATCCTAAACTCCTGGATCAATATAGCTAAGATCTATTCGTTGGATTTAAAACAGATATTTCACAAACACTATCTGGCACAAAACAGATCTATTAAAACATCAGACCAAATCAGTGAAATAAAGAATTCGGATATAATTCTTACAGATCCCTTTCCAAAAGAATTTAAAGAGAATAATCCGTATACCCTAACGAAAGAAATTCTCCAGGGAATTGGAAAAGATGTCATCGTCAATCCATGTCCGCCCTTTAGAAGAAATGTTGATATTTCTGATGAAGTTCTTACTAGTCAAAATTTTGTGGGATATGAATTTAAAAAGAATTTAGTGTATGTGCAAAAAGCAATTATTGAATGTTGCCTGAAAAATTGACCATCAGAGATGTGGCCGGCGACAGGATATATGATAATAAAGGCTGAAAACCTTGAAGAGGCGGAAAAGATTGCTCAGGAATGCCCAGTAATTTCCAGTTTAAGAGTATACGAATTGATGTCGATGTAGCGTTATACTTGAGAAGAGGTTCCCCCTTCTCGATAGTCGGATGGGTAAGCAGCCGGATAAAAAACAAAGATTTTCTCATCTCATGCAGAGCAGAAAGAATTTATTACAGATTCGAAAAATTTATGATAGTATTTGCAAATGATTGAAAAAATAGACTATTTGGAAAATTTTGAATTTGCAAATTACTACGATATTGCCTGCGGTAAGGGATGGTTTACCTCGGTGATTCTGGAATCCTGTAAAGCAGTTGCGAATGTGACAGGTATAGATATAACCGAAAAATTCATGCAGGATTTTTATGAAAGTATCGGTGATATCGATGCTCAATTCATAGCGTGTGATATTAACAATTATAACTGGGAAGAAAATACTGAACCCATAGATTGTCTCAGCCTATCATTGGCTCTGCATCATATTGATAACATTAATTCTGTCATGAGTGAAATGTATACGAACCTTTCAGAAGGCGGGTTACTAATAATTTATGAGATGATTAGTGATGGGTTAACACGTAGCCAGCTTAATCATAAAGAATTTCATCATCTTCACGGGAAAATGGATCGTGATAATGGAGAGTATCATCAGGATGTCTTTACTCTTAAAGAGGTTAAGGAAATCATTACATCGGCAGGTTTTTCGATAGTGTATGAAAATCTGGAGAAAAATGATGAAATTCGCAATATGAGTCCTGAGGTGACAGAAACCCTGCAAACTCAGACTGAAGGAAAAATTCCCAGGGTGTATGGATCGGATATTCCAGATGAAGTTTTAAAGAGAAAAGAAGAATTATTGGAAAATCTTAAAATTCACGGCTTTGCTCCTCCACCGTTATATCTTTGTATTGGTAAGAAATAACTGGTGGTATGAAGCGTGGTGTTTAACAGGGAAAAGAGTGCAGCCTGATCCAAATTAAAGATTTGGAATTACCAAAATTAGGAATTATGTATGAGCATTATTATAATTGCATTTATAATTTTAGTATTAATGAGTATTATTCTCATACTTCCTGGTTGGTATGCTGCACGAAAAAAATTTCCGCAAAACCCGGCAATACTTGGTGCAGGTTTAGTTGGAGTTTCTTTTTGGATCCTGATTGCCAGTCTGGGGATTGGCCCGCAAAGCCTCTCGAATTTAATTGAGACTCCCATTGTTGCTGTTACAGCAGTGATCATTGCCTATGTGAAGATGTTTTTACTGGAGTCGAAAAAAATTAAGTTTGCAACAATGATCTCTTTCGGAATGATAATTATCGTAGTATTGGCCCTACGTTTATTCATGCCGTTAATTCCTGAATAATCGGAGTTTACATAGTAAGCTTTTTTCAGAAACTATTTTCCAGAATCCCAAGAACATCATCAATATGCAGTTCTTCAGAATTATAGACAATAGAGGCATCTTCCATAGCTGCTTTATGATAGTGTTTGTGCAGCTGTCTCAGTTCCGGCAGCACTGCTTCAAAACGAACTTTTTTGCCTGAGACACCAACAACCCCCTCTTCACGGGCGAGATGCAGTAGTGACCTGAAGCCGGTGGGATTATAGCACTTTTATTCATACATTGCAGCAGCCTGTTCCAGTTTATCCATGGTATGAACAGAGAAGGGGCAGCGGTCTTCACAATCTCCGCAATGTATGCAGTCTCCTGCAGGAACTTTCATGGAATTATATGCCAGCTGTAAATCAGCAGTAACACCCCGGACTGCCGAATCCAGCAACCGAATACTCTGACCAATATCTATTTCAACCGGGCAGGGCAGGCAGTGGTTACAGTATACACACTCACCCTCTGTAAATTGTTGAAATCCGGCTATATGCCTGGAATAGTCTTTCTCTGCTTCTGGTATTGAGTAATACGAGAGGGCATCACGTATATGCTCAATACTGGCACATCCGGGAACTATACAGCTCACACCAGTCTGAGAGAGTACATAGGAGAGACACTGTGCTGCGGTTATTGGTTCTGGATTTGTTTTTTCCAGTTTGAAGTCACCTCCGGCAGAGAGCAAGTTGTCCATTTCAATGGTATGACTGCTTTGAAGCAGTTTACCTCCGGCATAGGGTTTCATAACCACAACACCTACATTCTGATCCACACAGGCTGCGAGGAGCTCCTTTTTTCCCGGAACAGCATTGCTGGCAAGATTGATGGGAAACATCAATACATCAATATCGTCATGATGTACTGCCAGAGAAGAGGTGCTGACCGTATGTCCGCTAAATCCAATGAATCGTGCTTTCCCCACAGCTTTTAATTTCATAGCCATTTCATATAAGCCGCCGGGTTTCATAACTTCATCGTAATCTTCCTGGCCGTCACTGTTGTGAAGATAGAGAACATCCACATAATCAGTCTTATAACGTTTAAGAAAATCATGGAAATACATCTCACTCTCTTCAAGAGAACGGGTACGTTCATACTGACCATCAATATGGGATGCGCCAAGATGTGCTGCTAATAGTGCGTTGTCTCTTTTACCTTTAAATGCAGTACCCATGGTATCTCTGAATACTGGTTGAGCATAAAACAGATCAAAATAATTGATTCCCTGATCCAGGGCATAATGGATCACATTAATTGCATCTTCTTTTGGAATATCAAGTAAGTATTCTGTTCCCAGGCTGATCTCACTAACATCCAGTCCTGTTTTTCCTAACTTCCGGTAATTCATTGTATCTCCAATTTAATATTTTAAATTATACATTGATAAGTAAAATAGTAAGATGAGTTATACTCCCTGTCAATAATAAAGTTTTCTCAGAAATGCTGTAACTGGTGGGATACTAACTAACAGAAAATTATTATAGATACATGGAACAAAGATAGTTATGAGAAAGGTCATTGAGACGAACAGGCTGATCCTCCGTGAATTGGAACCAACTGATGTTGATGAAATGGCAAAGGTCTTATGTGATAATTTCTCAATGAAATATTACCCAAAACCGTTTACCAGACAGAAAGTTATCGATTGGATTGAATGGAATCTCAATAACTATCAAAAGTGTAACCATGGTCTCTGGGCAGTGCTGTTAAAACCGGAAATGACTTTTATAGGGGATTGCGGAATCACCCTGCAGGAGATCGATGGAGAGAATCTGCCGGAACTGGGTTATCATATTCAGAAACAGCACTGTAACAAGGGGTATGCTTCCGAAGCGGCCAAAGCTTGTATTGATTATGCTTTTTCAGTTTTGCATATGGAGACACTTTATACCTATACAAAGCATGATAATATCCCATCAATCCGGGTTGCCCAGAAAAATGGGATGAAATATTGTAAAGATTTCACCAAAGTAGTAATGGGAAATACCGTTAAAGAGGTGCTTTACTGTATTTGTAAGGAAGATAACAAGTTATGAGTAAGGAACTGATCGGATGCTGCGGTGCCTACTGCGGAACCTGTAAAGAACTAATAAAGATGTGTAAAGGCTGCAAAGTCGGGTATGCAGATAAGAAAAGAGATATAGCAAAGGCGAAATGCAAAATAAAAGTATGCTGCATAAATAATGATTTTGTATCCTGTGCAGACTGTCCCCGGTATGAAAATTGCAGTATTATCCAGGAATTTCAAACCAGGAAAGGTTATAAATATAAAAAGTATAAAGAAGCTTTATCATTTATAAGAGAGAATGGGGATGAGCAGTTTTTACAAATTACAGAGACATGGAACAAACAATATGGGAAATATGAAAGATAAACAAAACATAATAGTTTTAATGAACAGTGAACTGTTTGATTTGCGGGAGATCAATGATACTGATCAGCAGTTTCTCTATGAAATGCTTTATCAGGCGATCTTTGTTAAGCCGGGGAATCCTCCGTGTGATCGCAGCATCATTGATTTACCGGAAATACGGAAATATGTTGCGAATTGGGGAAAAAAAGAGGATTTTGGCTTTATTGGAGTTGATAAGATTACTGATCTTCCTGTTGGAGCTGTCTGGCTGCGCTTTTTTCCTGCCGATAATAGAGGGTACGGATTTATCAGTGAAGAGATTCCAGAGGTCTCCATTGCGGTAGATCACCACTTTCGCGGTAAAGGGCTAGGTAATCTACTTCTGGCACAACTATTGCGCGCAGCTTCACTCAAATATAAAACAATCTCTCTTAGTGTTGATAGTATCAATCCTGCGGTAAAGCTCTATCAGCGTTTTGGATTTAGAAAATGCGGTGAAGAAGGTGATTCAATGACCATGCGCTATGATGTTACCAAATAGAGTCTTGAACAGGCGATTCTTTAATTAAAAAAAACAATGATTGACTTCTCATGAATTCCATATTGAAATAGATGTAGGATTAGTCTAAAACTGAGTTTAATCTCTTAATTATACAGGATTTTCTATGATCAATTTGGGAGGAGTACTTTGGAGAAAAAACAAAAAATCGTGAGAACTGCAGCATATTATTTGTCTTATATAACGATTGGATTTGCTACCGGTATTATCGGTCCCACATTACCCGGTCTGAGTAAGCTGGCAGGAACCAATTTGGTGGGTATCAGCTACATATTTCCCATTTTATCGATAGGATATCTTATAGGATCCTATGCCGGGGGCAGGATGTATGATACATACAAAGTACATCCGGTAACAGCCGGGGCAATAGTACTTCTCGGGATTGTAATGTTTTTTGTTCCTTTTTCTCAAGCTCTCTGGATTATCCTTGCACTATTTTTTATAACCGGATTAGCAGCAGGCAGTATAGATGTTGGAGGGAATGCACTTCTCGTCTGGACACATGGATCTAAAGTTGGACCGTTTATGGTTGGGCTGCACTTCTTTTATGGATTTGGTGCCTTCATTGCCCCTATGATAGTTGGTCTATCGATGAGAGTATCACCTGAGATTGGTTGGCCGTACTGGATTCTTACTATCATATGTATTCCTATTATGCTGTTTATCTTCTTGATTCCAAGTACCAAAGCCCCTTCGGTGGTCAGTACCCAAGCTGCAAGCAAGTCCAGCCGACTGCTTGTTCTTCTTATTGCGATTTTTATGTTTATGCATGTGGGTGCAGAACTGAGTTACGGTGGATGGATATACTCGTATGCGCTAAAACTGGGAATTACAAATGAAACAAATGCAGCCTATCTCACCTCTGCCTATTGGGGTGCAATTATGGTGGGTCGGCTAATATCAGTAGCTGTTTCCCTGAAAGTCAGACCCAAAGTGATGTTATTCGTCTATTTAATCGGATGCGTATTGTCTGCTCTGTTTCTTATAACCTTTTCTACATCACTTGCGGCTGTATGGATCTGCACCATAACACTGGGTTTATCAGTCTCTACTCTGGTTCCGACAACATTTACGCTCACAGGTGATAATCTGCATATTTCCGGGAAGCTGGCAGGGTGGCTGGTTATTGGTATTGGAGCAGGAAATCTTGTTGTTCCCTGGCTGATAGGTCAGCTCTTTGAGCCGGTAGGTGCAATTATCTTACCCATTATCAATTTAATAACTTTTATTTTTGCATTGGGACTCTTGACCTTAATTATCTTATTGATTAAAAAAATGCAATTAGAAAAGGTATAACAGGAGTGAGACATCAAGAATGAAATATACTGAGTTAGAATACCATCGTGAAAAAATAGTTCAGGTAGATTTTTCCGCAAAGGATTTAACTAATAAATCCTTTTACGATTGTACTTTTCAAAGCTGCAATTTTTCTGATGCGATTCTCAATGAATCAGATTTTGAAGACTGTCTGTTCCTGGAGTGCAACCTAACTAACCCTAAAATTCAGCAGGCTAAATTTACCAATGTACATTTTGAAAACTGTAAATTGATGGGTTTAATTCTCTATAAATGCAATCAGTTTTCGTTAGAGGTTTCATTTAAAAGATGTAAAATCAGCAGCTGCAATTTTAGTGATGTTAATTTGAAGAATACAGAATTTATTGAGTGTAATATGATTGACAAAAGTTTGCTTTGCAAACTTAAAAAGGCAATTTCCTGGGAAATTGCCTCAGTTTCTTTGAGAATACTTTTCTCGGGGGGGCTTCATTTAAAAGATCCCATTTTAACAATACACTGTTTCATAATGCAAATCTAAAAGAGGCTTCCTTTTGCAAAGCTGAAGGATATGCAATTGATCCACGTGTAAATGATGTGAGAAAGGCTAAATTTTCCGTCCCGGAAGTATTAAATTTGCTAAGCGGGGTTGACATACTAATTAGTGATGAAGAGTAGTATATTTTTGCTCATTTATTATTGTTATATCGTGAAATTCAACTAATAATAGAAGCATGAAGAAAAAACAGTCGATCATACATATTGCTTTAGTTGTACGGGATTATGATGAGGCCATCGAGTTTTATACAAAAAAACTTGATTTTGAGCTTATCGAAGATACCTATCAACCAGAACAGGATAAACGCTGGGTAGTCGTTTCCCCTCCCGGTTCCACGGGAGTATCAATTCTGTTAGCCAGAGCTTCCAAACCGGAACAGGAACTCTTTATTGGGAATCAAACAGGTGGGAGGGTATTTCTCTTTCTCAATACCGATGATTTTTGGCGTGATTACCATGAAATGGTACAAAAAGGGATAACCTTTGTAAGAGAACCAAAGCAGCAGGAGTATGGCATGGTTGCAGTATTTGAAGATTTATATGGAAATAAATGGGATCTGCTTGAGATGCTTAATAGCAAGGATGAGAATTAATGAAAAAATTATTTTGTATAATAATGCTTGTATTATTGATATCAGGTCATATTTTTGCCGAGGAAACAGGGACTACTAAAGTTGAAGAGTTGGCTAAATCAAGTTTGAGTTGGAACTGGGGCTCATTGCCTGAATATCCTGACGGTACACCTGAAATAACAATTTTAAGGATTACTATTCCCCCGAATGTAAAGCTGCCGCTTCATATGCATCCGGTAATAAATGCAGGAGTTTTATTAAGCGGTGAGTTAACAGTGGTTACTGAGGATAATGATATTTTACATCTGAAAGCAGGAGAGGCAATCATTGAGGTGGTTAATACCTGGCACTATGGAATAAATGAAGGAACAGAACCAGCGGTAATAATAGTTTTTTATGCCGGGGTTGTGGGTCAGCCGATAACTATCAAGGAAAATACTGAGTAACACATTCCATATCCTGGAAGTTGGAAATGAGATTATTATGAAGATAAAAAGATTTATATTCAAAAAAATTGATGCTTTTGCAACAGAACATTCGGATGGGAATCCTGCCGGATCGATTTGGTTGAATACATTTAATGATATAACGCCGGATGAAATGCAGGAAATAGCCTCGCAGTTAAAAGGATTTGTCAGTGAGGTGGGTTTTATCTGC
This sequence comes from Bacteroidota bacterium, assembly GCA_013202335.1. The sequence continues at coordinate 30,429 of JABMQR010000307.1, read as the reverse complement.
CCGACAGCTGAAGGAGAATATGCATTAAAATTCTATTCAGCAAAACGGGAAGTGGATTTTTGCGGACATGCAACCATTGCAATGCTGAATGAATTATTCAAGAGTAATGAAAAGCTAACACACACAAGAAAAGTAAAAGTCATAACTAACAGCGGTGTGTTGGAAGTAGAAAATCGAATTACCGGGGAGAATGCAGTCTTTATTACGGCGCCTTCTCCCAGATATCAGCTGAATGTCCCTGGAAATCAGGAGATAGCAGCAGTTCTGAATATCAATACTGAAATTATCGATAAGATACTTCCTGTCCAATCAATAGATGCCGGATTATCAACACTGATTGTTCCCATAATCTCGTTAGATTCCACGCTGAATGTTACACCTGACATTGATGAATTGAATGATTTTTGTATTGAGAATTCAATTGATATTGTGGTGATATTTACCAGTAAGACATCATGTCCGGATAATGATTTTCGGGTAAGAGTTTTTGCCGCTACCTTTGGGTATTTAGAAGATCCGGCGACAGGCTCCGGGAATTCTGCACTCGGTTATTATTTACTGCAAAACACAATGTGGAATAAAGATACAATTATTATTGAACAAAACAGCTCTATGAAAAATTATAATATAGTAAAATTACAGAAGACTCAGGATGGCGAAGGGAATGAGAGAGTGATTTTTGGGGGCGGAGCTATAAAACGAATAGAGGGGGAGTATTTCCTCACAAGTTAAAAAGGGATTAATTATGAGTTGTACAATTTTAAAACCCACCTCTCTAACCAAAAAACAAATTAGTGAAATCAATATTCTTGTCAGTATCTGTAATACATATGATAACACCAACTATGTATTTGATGAAGCCGAAGACTTTAAGAGCGAGACTGATGTGAATTCCTTTCTCCTCTATAGCGATAACCAGTTACTTAGTGTTATTAGTCTGTTTGCACCAAAAAAAACTGAAGCCGAGTTGTTAGCTTTCACCCTACCGCTGCATCGAAGGAAAGGGTATTTCTGGAAACTGCTGCAGGAAGTTGAAACTGAACTAAAAAGAAGAGAGACTAATTCCATTCTTTTTGTTTGCAATCATATTTCAAAAGAGGGAAACCTAACGATCCTTAAAACAGCAGCCGCTTATGAATACTCAGAGTTTTTGATGAGCTATGACAGGAATGGAAAGTGCAGCATAGTTGGTGCCGGAAAAGTTGCCATCGTTAAAGCAAGAGAACATGATAAAAGTAGGTTAGCCCAGATAAACAAAAATGCATTTATTATAGATGACGAAGAAGCGATTGAAATAATTGATGGGATTTTTAAAAGTGATCGAAGAAAACTGTATAGTATATTATATGAAAATGTCCTTGTGGGAATGATAGGGATATATGCTGAGATTGATAGAAAGTATATTTATGGGTTCTGTGTAGATAAAGAGTACCAGGGCCAGGGTATTGGAAAACAGGCATTACAAAATATTGTGAATGTATGTCTTAAAGAAAAGAGTACCTGTGAAATCGTTCTGGAAGTCCAAACAGATAATGAAAATGCTTTGAAATTATACACACAAGTTGGATTTCATGTAGTAACTGAATTTAGGTACTATAGGAAAAATATAACAAATTAAAAACCTCCAATTTTGGGGACTCATCCCATAAAACCAAAGTTCAGTAGAGTTTATTATTTGAATGTGTGTGATATACTATGCAAAGAGAGAGCAGCTTTTTCCTATTGAAACTCCTGTAAGCGTGTTAGCTGGTGGCATCAGACAGATCCATTAGGAGTGTTTATGAATCATTTACACAGGATCTTCCATTTCTCAATAATACTCATAATACTGAGTATGTTAATCGTTTTTAGCAGTTGTCAATCAATGTCACATATCCCTTCAGCCAGGTATGGAGCAAAGATGATCTATGATCCAGTTGGTAGGCGGAGTATTATGTTTGGCGGAAGAGTCGAGGGTTTGTTTGGTCTAAAATACTTTAACGACCTGTGGTCATTTGATGCTGTAACTCAAATCTGGACATCAATTAAAACCCCCAACAGACCTTCAGCACGAATAAGCCCGGGTATGGTGTATGATCCCATCAATCACCAGATTATAGTTTTTGGCGGACATGACCCAAAAGAGCGGTTGGGAGATACGTGGGTGTACACTATCTCAGATAATCACTGGGAGGAAATTACTCCGGAGATTAGCCCGACTTCAAGAAGTGATATGGGTATGTCGTATGATCAAGAAAACAAAAGAGTAATTTTGTTTAGCGGCTACAGTTTTGAAGGGAGTGTGGATAGGAAAAACGATACCTGGAGTTATGATCCGGAACTACAAATCTGGACAGAGATGAATCCTCAAGTATCTCCTCCGATTATGTATGGGCACTCACTGGAGTATGACACTGCAAACCAGCGTTCGCTTCTGTTGGGCGGTCATATTTTGATCTATCGTAATGGACAACAAATATCTGGGGGATATAATTCTACTATCTGGAGCTACAGCTATCATGAAAACATTTGGCAGGAAGAAGTGGATGATAATAGTCCAAAACCACCGGCCCGGTACTGGCAGCAATCCGTACTTAATTCAACCGATGGAAGGATACTCTTTTTTGGGGGTAATGGTGCATCTGGGTTTTTTGGTGATACATGGGTTTACGATGTAACTAATACCAGCTGGAAAAGTATACACATCAAACAAGGTCATGGACCTTCTCCAAGAGTTACTGGGGCAATTGCTTATGATTTTCAGGAAGAAGTATTCATTCTCTTTGGGGGGCTGGGAGAAGACATGACTGATTTTCAGGATACATGGATTTTTAGGGAAAATGATACCGGGGGTGATTGGACAACTATTACCTCAAAGAAGTAAAACCATGAATACTATTAATTTCACTGTGCGGGAGTGGGTTGAGCGTATTGTTTCGGCTCTCCTTTTTGCAGCAGTTGGATTGTTAATCATTATTGTTTTCAGCCCCTGGAGACCGTTGCTGGACAGAGCTGATGATTATCTTGGCAGGATTGGTTTGCCCCTTTTTCTTTTGGTGTTTATATTGCTGGTACGCAGAAGCAGGTTCTATTCCTATGGCGAATCTGTTTAAAGCACAGGATTTGAGTTTTGACAGAATTATTCCCTGGATACCCTGGATATTGATTTTTGTTCCGGCAAACGCTGCACCGTTTCTACTTTTTCAATCTTAGTATTGTTCATAAGTTCATTCTCAAACCGCTTTGGGATGTTGAAAATTACTGTCATGAGACCTAGCAGAATTATTGATACAGCAGCAGCATATATGAGAATTTTAAGAAGTTTATTCATTTTGAGCTCCTCCTTTTCCGGTGATAATCTGAACATTTAAACGAACGTATTTTGCCGTACCTTTGAAAAACAATTTAGATAGGTGAACCATTCCAATACTCCAGATTCCTCCGACAGAGGCTATAAACACAGCGGCAAGGAAAAAGGCAAAATTCCAAAAAAATCCACTGAAGTTTTCATATATAATGGGTACAATAGATTCCAATATGGGTCTTAAAATAATAGCAAGCATTGTTGTTGTCCCTGATACTACCATAGCAAAGGCACCGGACCATAAGCCTAATAATAGTGCAAAAACCCCCAAAAAAGGACTCAGAATAAATATAAGATTGAAAAAACTCAGCCCTGCAGCAGCAAATACTGCTCTGAAAACTCTTCCCGGCGAACCCTTTTTTACTGCTTCAACAGCAAAATATTCTGCCTTAATTGCTTTTACCAGTTCTGGTAGTTCGCCAAGCGATTGAGCAATTTCTGTATCACTCTTTCCCTTTTCACGACCAGCCAGGAAATGCTCCCGGTAATCGTCAAGAATTTCTTCTTTATCAACTTTAGAGATCCCCTGAAGCATATCTTTTAATGAAAGAATAAATTTCTGTTCAGTCATTTTCTTCTCCTTTAAGCAGGTCATCAACACTGCTGCTGAAAACTTCCCACTCTTGCTTTAATGATGCAGCCCGCTCTTTACCTAACGGGGTTATGCGATAGTATTTACGCGGGGGGCCTTCGTTTGACTCCTGTAAATAGGTCTTAAAAAAACCCTCTTTGGAAAGGCGTCGTAAAATGGGGTAAACTGTTCCTTCTGCAATATCAAGGAAGTCACTTATCTTGTTTACCAGCTCATAGCCGTAATAGTCTTTCTCAATGGTCAGGTTGAGAACACATAATTCCAAAGCCCCTTTTTTAAACTGTATTTGTAGATCCATAACATCTCCTGGTACTGGTGTAAAACCGGTACTATATAATATATACTACTAGTTTATGTACAAGTCAAGGGATTCATGTTCATCTTTTTCATTATTTTCAAATAATGATATTTGACTCTGTTTCTCTGCACACTTCGGAACATCTTAGGATATACTGGGGGTAATTATTTCTCATAGGGGATGCATTTTGATACTATACAAAACTGACCTGGTCGGGATTGCAACAGAACAGTTAAAGAATTTTTTTGTTGGTTGGAAAGAGCCTTTACTGCCGGAGGATCATATGCAAATACTGCAAAACAGTTATAGATTTGTTTTGGCAATTGATATTGAGACCAATATGGTTGTGGGATTTATAAATGCACTTTCTGATAAGATTCAATTTGCGTTTATTCCTATGTTAGAAGTGCTGCCGGATTATCAAAATAAAGGAATAGGCACCAAACTCATGGAAATTTTATTGTCAAAATTAGTGCATATAGACTGTATTGATTTAACTTGTGATCCTGAGAAGCAATCATTTTATGAACGATTTAACATGTTAAAATCCCATGGGATGGTTATAAGAAGATATCTGATCTGATAATTATTGTACTGATAGAGGGCAGGAAAACAAAACCTGTTGGGAGTAATGAAATATGGCTAGTAATCAGGGGAACAGAGTAATCACGAGTGGATTACTTCACCCCAGAAACCCGCACAAAGGAAGATACGATATACCGTCTCTTTGCAAAAGCTTTCCTGCATTAGAACCTTATATTATTCCCAATCCCAAAGGGGACAACACCATAGATTTTAGTGATCCAAACGCAGTACTCTGCTTAAACAAAGCTTTGCTGGCGCACTATTATCAGGTTACGTACTGGCAAATTCCCGAGGGCTATCTTTGCCCGCCCATTCCGGGGCGAGCTGATTATATTCATTATGCAGCTGATCTTTTAGCGGGGTGTAACCGGAATACGATTCCCACGGGTAAAACAGTTTCTGTGTTGGACATAGGAACCGGAGCTAACTGTGTGTACCCGATAATTGGCAGCCAAAGTTATGGATGGCAGTTTACTGCTGCAGATATAGATCCAGTTTCAATTAAAACAGCTAATATGATTATTCAGTCGAATGCCTGCCTGAAAAACCTGATTATGCTGAAACTGCAGAGAGACAATAAGGCCACCTTTAAGGGAATTATCAAGAAGAATGATAAGTATGACCTTACGATATGCAACCCGCCATTCTATGCATCAATGGCAGAAGCTCAGGCCGGCAGCAGACGTAAGTGGCAAAACCTCAATAAGGGGAACGAGAGTGCAGACCAGGAAAAACGTAATTTTGGAGGGCAGAATGCAGAGCTTTGGTGCTCAGGTGGAGAGATCGGTTTCTTGAGAAGAATGGCTGGAGAGAGTATGAATTTTGGTAAACAGGTGTGCTGGTTTTCCAGCCTGGTTTCCAAGAGTGAGAATATCAAACCAATTAAAAAGCTTTTGTTAAAATTGGGCACAACGCAGATAGAAGTGGTAAAGATGAGTCAGGGGCAAAAAATAAGCCGCTTTATTGCCTGGACCTTTCTTACCAACGAGCAGCAGGAATTCTGGGCTCAGGAACGATGGAACTGAAGTAATATTACAGCTGCTTCCCTGTTAACATCTTCAGCATGTTCAAGATCATCTTTTTCTTCCCTACCTTTTCCCTGAGGATACTTACATAGAGAAATGCCATATTCCGAGGCGGGACAGTCTCTTTCTTCTTCTTTATCAGCACAGCTGATTTAGTGGGACATTTGGTAACACAAAGGCCGCAGCCGATACATCTGTTAAGATCTACCCGAACTACGTTTTGTTCCATATCTAAAGTCAACGCATCAAGCTGACAGCGTTTAATGCAGATACCGCAGCCGATACAATCCTTCTCTTTGATCTCAACGAAATAATTGGCAGCAAAAAACCGGGCAGGATCAGGAAACTTTTTGGCTGTAGTTATGACGCCGCAGCAGCACCCACAGCAGAGACAAATACAGAACGGCTCATACGTGTTTCCAGGCTGCAGAACCAATCCTTTTTCTTCCGCCATATCCAGAATCTCTAAGCATTCATCTTTACTGATTGGTCTGGCCTGATTACGAGCCATATAACTTTCAGAACCAAACATGAGACAGATCTCAATATTTTCTACTTGTTTACAGGGGTTACCCAATATGGCTTCTCCCTGTTTGCAGACACAATTGACAACTTGAATCTGATCCCTGGTAGTTCTCACAAACTTTTTCATATTGTCATACGTCGCAATGAGGTGTTCAGGGATTACAGCCTTAAGGTGTGGACTTGTCCGCAATTGCGGCAGGGTCGATTTGAAGAATTCTTCACCAAATTCTCCGTCCAGATAAAGGTGAAGTTTTTCCATCAGATCTTTCTTTAGGTGATCCACATTATACTCAAACATACCAATAACAAGCATAGCATTTTTATAGGTGAACTTTTCGTTTTTCCTGCTGCGGTCAATGACACCCTTTATAAACATCTTATTCAGAATTTGTTCTGTCTCTTCTCTGCCAGGGTGCGTAAGAAATTTTTTCCGGTATCGTTTAATTATTGTGGTTATTGATGATGTTGTGAGGCTGAGGCAAAGAGCATATTTTGCCTCAGCGGGTGTAAAGAAATATTCCAGGAGCTCAATTTCAACACCTGATTCTGCAGCAGGGAAGCCAATAGGGAATTTGTCCAGATGCAATTGGAGCTGCCTATAGATTGTTTTTTCTTCCATTATTTTAATTTTCCTCTATCCAGAATTAAAAAACTTCCGTACTGGTAGTTTACCTGACCCGGTCAACATACGCTATATTCTATCATAGAGATACGAATAATAAGTGGCTCGAAGCCTGGGGTTGATATGAAATCGATATGTATAGTAGTATCCCCGTCCCGGCTTTACCGGATGAGAAAAATCTATCTGATTTCCTCACTGGTCGGGGTGGTTACAATGAACTATATTGTTAAGTAGCCATTACGATTCAGGGAGTAATTTACATGGATTTAATTATGTTATTCGGAACATTTGCATCAATAATTGTTGCTGTATCATTAACTATGAAAAATATTAAGCTACTGCGAATAGTAAATTTAGCAGGTGCGGTACTTTTCTCAATATACGGTTACCTTATCGGGGCTATTCCAGTAGTAGTGGTAAATGCATTTATTGCGGTGATTGATATCTATTACTATGTTTCACTGGTAAGAAATCTGGATAAGTTTGATTTCGTTCTGAACAGGGATGTAAAAAAGTATTATACAGAATTGTTTATCAAACATTACCAGAAAGACATAAAGAAATTTTTTCCTCAATTCAAAGAAGAGACTCTTCCTGAGCTGAAAAGTGCCTATATTTTACGGAATATGGTTCCGGTTCTCATTCTGCTGTATAAAGATTCAGAGGGTGAAGGTGAGGGGGTAGAAATTGTACTTGATTACGCGACTCCTCAGTTCAGGGATTATAAAAGTTCCAGCTATTTTTTTGACTATGCTGCACAGCATCTGGATTTCGATACCTCAAAGAAAAAATTCTTCAAAGTGTACTCAACAGTTGCTGCTCATGATAAGTACCTGAAAAAGATGGGATTTAAGAGAGTGGGTGAATCAAGCCAATTCCGTAAAGCGATTTGAAACAATTTGTTATTTATTTTCCAGCAGCTGAACTGAAACACCGTCAGGATCTTTGATAAAGAAAAAGCTGATATGAGGGGATGGTGAAAAAGGCCCCTGAATCGGTATCTGCCTGCTTTTCATTAACTCCATGGATTGATCCAGAGAATCCACCTCAAGCCCGATGGAAATTCCTTCAGCTCCATCGATTTTTTGACTTCTCCCGTCATGAAGAAGCTCTATCTTTGTTTTCCCGTCTTCACCAAGCATTACAATCTCCACATCGTTTACTGCAAATCGGCTGTTTATAGGCAGATTAAGAAGTCCCTGATAAAACTCAAGAGATTTTTCTATATTCTGCACATGCAGTGTTACCCAGCTGAAATTCATTTTTGTGTCTCCTATAAGAGAAATTTCAAGACTGTCTCTATTATTCTATATTTATCGTAGTTCATCCAGATAAAGAAGTATACTTAATATAGTTGGATGAACTATAAATTTAGGAAAGGGTATAGGCTTCTCATGTGTACCAATAATCAGGAAAACACTACAATAAAATTTACTGGGCGTATGGAATCATGCTTTAGAATATTTGGATATACCAATTTTAGGAGAATGGAAATGGGAAAAGTTATAAATGTCGAGAGGTGCTTTGAGAAATTTAATGATACCTTTTCACCCAAAATAATAGCCAATGTTAATGGGCAGGATATTAAGGTTGTACGGTTGGAGGGTGACAAAGTTCCCTGGCACACGCATGATAAAGAGGATGAAATGTTCTTTGTGGTGGATGGTGTCCTTGATATTTATGAGATGGATAAAACCATCACCCTGCAGGTCGGCGAATTCTACATTGTGCAGCGAGGTCTGGAACATCGGGTTGTCCCCCGCGATCATGTAAAACTTATATTAGTTGAAACAGCAGGGATTGCTCATACAGGCAATGTGCAAGCGGAGATTACTAAAGAGTATTGTGATCGGCTTGATTTATAGATTGATTCACATCCGTTAGGTAAAAGTACTATCCGAAGGACACTGAAGTAAAGGAGTGATAAATGAGTCTTTTATTACAGATGTTATCATCAAATCTTTCCTATGTGGCATACAATGCCGCATTGGAACTAAAATTACCAGATTTTTCTGATTACAAAAACAGATTATTACAGGATGCAAAGTTACAGACCCTTATCTCTGAGCTTCAGGATTGGCCGGGTCCACAGATAAGCAGTCACAAAAGTGCAAAACAATTTTTCCACAAACTAGCCTTTCTGGCAGATGTTGGATTTATCCATACGGATACAGGTATTGAAACTATTATCAGGAAAATAGTTGATAGTCGTGATGCAGATGGAATTCCGACTCTTCCCATGAGTATTCCCACAGCTTTTGGCGGTTCGGGTACCGTAATATCTGCATGGATGCTCTGTGATGCTCCCACAATACTCTATTCGCTTATTAAGATGGGATATTCTGATGAGCTGACTGACAAAGCTACAGCTCTGCTGGCAGCTAAGTCCTTTGAAAAGGGTTGGGGCTGTTTCGGTTCAGAAAAGTTGGGAAAGTGGCGCGGACCCGGGAGAAAATATGATCCATGTCCCTATGCAACATTAATCATGATCAAACTACTGCTTCTTTTTGGCAGTAGATATAAAACTGAAATAGAAGGTGGAGCTGAGTGTCTGCTTCATCTCTGGGAACAGAGCAGAACACTTCATCCCTATATATTTTATATGGGTACTAATTTTAGAAAGTTGAAACTGCCGTTTATCTGGTATGACATACTTCATGTGATTGAGGTGCTGAGTCAAATTTCTGAAATTACCGGTGATTTGCGTTTTGTTGAGATGTTTGAAACAATAACTCAAAAATCTGCTGATAATGGAGATACTCCCGAATCTGTCTATATGCCGTGGAAAGGGTGGGACTTTGGTCAAAAGAAGCAATCTTCTGAATGGATGGGTTTTTGTATAGAAAGAATTAATAATCGAATGATGACTGCAGGTCGTAAAAAATGAGGGGATACGAATGGATCATATGGTATATGTAGATGCAAAATCCAAAGAGCTTTAAATGCTAAAAAATACGTGCAGCTAGTGAAATTATTTTTCTCATGATATCATAAGACAGCAAACTTGATTTTCCCACCCGAGGAGTTATTTCATGAGCAGAAAATATAAAATAATTTTCGATACTGATCCCGGTGTAGATGATACAATGGCCATCTATTCTGCACTGCGTTCACCTCAGATAGATATTATCGGACTAACAACAATTTTTGGTAATGTGGATGTAGATCTGGCAACGGAAAATGCATTACGAATATTGGAGATAGCAGGGCGTACAGATATTCCCGTCGTGAAAGGGGCAAAGGATCCGTTGGCAGGATTTTATTCCGGGCCGGTCCCTTTTGTTCACGGTGACAATGGGCAAAGCAACATAGATTTAGCACCACCAACAACAAAGGCTAAGGAAGGAACTGCTGCACAATTTATTATTGACCAGGTTATGAAAAATTCAGGGGAGATTGTATTAGTTGCAGTCGGTCCTCTCACAAATCTCGCACTGGCATTGCGGCTTCAGCCTGATATAGCAGATCATGTAAAAGAGGTAATACTCATGGGAGGTAATGCCTTATGTCCGGGAAACGCAACCCCCGCTTCAGAGGCAAATATTCACAATGATCCTGAAGCTGCTGATCTTGTTTTTAGTGCAGGCTGGCCGGTTACCATGGTAGGTCTTGATGTTACCCATAAAGTAAATATGTCGAATGAAACATTGGCGAGGTTTGGTACGATTGATGATCCCCTGGCTCTGCATATCTCAAAAATCATAGGTTTTTATCGGGATTTTTTTGAATCAGAGCTCGATGTAAGCGGTATTTACGTACATGACTCATCTGCTGTTGCCTACCTGCTTGATCGTAGTCTGTTCACTACAGCATCCTGGCCGATAAAGGTTGATACTTCCGAAGGAGTTAGCCGGGGAAAGACATGGCCGTCAATGGCAAACACAGATAAAAAAAGAGCAGGAAATGCACTGCCTGCATGGCATAGCCGGCCAAAAGTGAACGTATGTATTGAAGTTAAGGGTGAGCAGGTTGTCAAATTATTAATGAACCAAACTCTGTAATAAGTCAATCTTTCTAAACCAATTGAAGATTGATTGTCTATTAATTTCCAGATTAAAGGTATAAATTAACTTTGCTGAGGGCATTGCGAAATTCTTGGCAGCTATGCCCTGTATATTCTAAGGAGCTCCCTATGACAAATAATGATATTTTACGTCGTATTCGCTATATTTTCGATTTTGGTGATGCAAAGATGATTGAAATTTTCGGTCTTGCCGATTTTGAAGTAACTCGGGAGCAAGTCAGTGACTGGATGAAGCGGGATGATGATCCGGCGTATAAGGCGCTACATGATACTGAATTATCAATATTCCTGAATGGTTTAATAAACGACAAGCGTGGAAAAAAAGAGGGGCCTCAACCTGAACCGGATAAACGTCTAACGAATAATCTTATTTTTATGAAACTAAAAATTGCCTTAAATTTGAAAGCTGAAGATGTCCTGGATCTTATGGATTTGGCAAAGATGCCTATGAGTAAGCCTGAGTTGAGTGCATTTTTCCGTAAACCCGGTCATAAACACTATCGAACTTGCTTAGATCAGATATTACGCAATTTTCTGAAAGGTCTGCAGATAAAATATCGTGATAATGCTGAGTTGAAAGAAGAATCTGAAGAGGCGTAGGAATTGAGCGTGGATCAAAAAGAAGATCATATCTATACAGCAAAAGAGATAGATCAATGTATACATATACTCTCTCATCTGGTAACTAATGGCAAAGAATTTGCTGCATTACCAAAAGAGAAACAGATAGAACTGATGAAAATTGCAGGGCAACTGTCCAGACCTGATATTCATCAGTTAAAGCAACGTAAAAAAGCTGTTCTTAAAAAGAAAAAACTGCAGCTAGCCACTGTGGAGCGAAAGGCTCGCGCCGCAACAGGTATACGTCTGGCAAGAGAAGCTGAAATTTTTACCGCACCTGCCAACCTGCTGCTCTCCGAAAACCCTGAAACTACAGCAGGAGATCTGGTGTTACAGTCACCCCGAAACTGCTATGTGTGTAAAGCTGAGTTTACCCAGCTGCACCATTTCTATGACACTATGTGCCCTTCATGTGCAGAGCTTAACTATCGAAAAAGGTTTCAGACCGCTGATCTGTCAGAACAAGTTGCCCTAATAACCGGATCAAGGCTGAAAATAGGGTATCAGGCAACATTGATGATGTTGCGAGCCGGGGCAACCGTCATAGCAACTACCCGGTTCCCGATTGATTCTACACTTCGTTATGCAAAAGAGAAGGACTTTCATGAGTGGGAGGATCGGTTGCACATCTATGGATTGGATTTACGTCATACCCCAAGTGTGGAGATCTTTTGCTCGCATATAGAACAAACCTATGACCGTCTCGATATATTGATCAACAATGCAGCACAGACTGTACGACGTCCGCCTGGATTCTATGCGCATCTGATGCAGAATGAGATGATTGGGTATAATGACTTGCCTGATAATACCCAGAGATTAATGCACAATTATCATCAGTGCACAAATCAGCTGAATACTATTGTGAATCAAAATACTGATACAGGTGGAGCTCTCCAGGTGAGCTGGGATGGCAAGCTGCCGGGTATAGGAATTCGTGAATCAGCAAAACTATCTCAGATCCCTTATGCGTATGACAATGCAATATCAACTGATACGGTATTTCCTAAAGGAAAACTTGATGTCGATCTTCAGCAAGTTGATTTAAGGATCACGAACAGCTGGCGGCTCAAGCTTGGTGAAATTCCAACTGCAGAGATGTTTGAGCTGCAGTTGATTAATTCCATTGCTCCTTTTGTGCTGTGTAATAGTCTTACACCTTTGATGAAAAAAGATAATACCGGAAAAAAACATATTGTGAACGTATCTGCCATGGAGGGAAAGTTCTTTCGTTTTAAAAAGGGAGAGCGGCATCCTCATACAAATATGGCAAAAGCTGCACTCAATATGCTGACGCATACTTCGGCTAGTGAGCTTGCGCAGCACGGTATTTTTATGAATGCAATCGATACCGGCTGGGTAACTGATGAGGATCCGGCACAGCTATCCAAACTTAAACAGGATCTGCATGACTTTCAGCCTCCTTTGGATATTGTTGATGGAGCTGCACGGGTCTGTGATCCCTTTTTTGATGGAATAAATACCGGTGAGCACTGGTGCGGTAAGTTTTTGAAGGACTACTTTCCTATAGATTGGTAATTCTATTTTTCAGTACAGCTATTATGGCTTTTTGTCAAAGAGCGAAGACGGGGTTATGAACAAGACTGTATTTGCTTATAACAAAGCTGCCAAAAATTACGAAGAAAAATTTTCTCAGTATGATGAATACCTAAAACAAATCAGCCATTTTTCTGATCTCTTTTCCAGGGGACAGACAATACTGGATCTGGGTTGCGGTCCGGGATTGAATACCGGGATTTTCTCTCAAAAAGGTCTATCTGTTACAGGGGTTGATAACTCATCAGAGATGATCAGATTGGCAAAAACAAATTGTCCTGAAGGTTTTTTTCAACACACTTCAGTCACTGATTTTTTGACTCAAAAAAAATTCGATGGTATATGTCTCTCCTTCATCATTGTGCATCTCGAGACTGACAAAGTTGTAGAATTCCTGCAGCGGATATCGAGGTACATACAACCGGAGGGGAAACTCTATATAAGTTTTATGTCCGGAAAGAAACCTGGATATGAGAAAACCAGCTTCAGTGAAAATGAGATTTACTTCAACTATTTTGATAAAGACTTTATTATTTCAGTGCTCGAGGATAATGGATTTATCTTGATTTCATCTAATACAGCCCCATATGAAGAGACAAATGGAGAAATCACAGAAGATCATTTTTTGATCTTTAAGAGTGTTAAATACTAAGGAATTATCAACTGCTTTTGCAGAAAAACGCCCACTTATGGCTGTGGCATCCATTCCCACGCCGCGGGAGAGATCAATCAAATCTGCAGCATAATTTTAACATCGGTGTAAGATTATCCTATATTTCATCATACGACATTATTAAATTACACAAAATACCACTTTTTTCCTCTATTAATTTCTACAATATCATTTTAGATGTTATCTAAGCCGCCCTAAAAATGAGTACCATTGTGTACGCAATATTAACAACCAGAGAACCATTTGATTCAGTGAAGATGGCTTTCTCGAAGAAATATAGTGAAATGCAATCGGCAGTAACCAAAGCCGATAAGGCTGGAGAATCCAGTAAGGCTGGGTGACCCAGCATCTTAAGGCTTGTAAGAAAGCTTATGACTTTTTAGAGGAGAAAATAAGATGAAAACAATCAATGGAATAGGTTTGATAGTAAAAGACTTAGATAAAAGCGCAGCTTTTTATAAGGACTTGGGATTTGACAATATTCAGCCTCTGGAGATTGAGGCAGATTCATTGCTCGATAATATCACTGGTAGCAGCTGCTCTCATAAGGGGAGGATTATTTTTCAATCGGGTGCAAGATTGGAACTATTCCAATCTCCTGTATTATCAAATGATCAAAAAAATCATATGCCTTATGAGGCGGGGATCAGGCATATTTGCGCGATGTCACCCCCTTCAGATCCTCTTTTTTATACAAAACTCCTTCGAGGTCAATATGAAGTTCTCACTAGAGAGCCCCCGGCTGAGCTGTCTGGTTCAGATTATTATTATGTATATGGATGGGACCCTGAGGGCAATTTAATAGAACTGGAGCAGCCTAAAAAGCCTGGGTTGAACTCCGTTCTAAAGTTTGGACATGTTTCTCTGGCAACCCATGATATCAGGCAATTAGTTACTTTCTATGGTGCCTTATTGAGAGGTGAGGGTGAAGCTGCTGATAGAGAGAATCATATTAAAGATCAACCAGGATTAGATAATATTATTGATAATGATGGGGCGGAAAACAGGATGGCTTGGTTTCATACACCGATCTTGATGTTAGAAATAGTAGAATACATATATCCCAAGACAGAAAAATGCATAAAGGCCGAACCTGTGGCTTTGGGATATAGCCATTTTCATATCACAACGACTGAGCTGGAAGCGGATCACGCATTTCTGGCTTCGCAGAATCTTCCAAAACTGACTGAAATAATGGAAGACAAGGGAAAGAGATATCTAATAGCATCAGATCCCGATGGAAATTATTTCACATTAACAGAAAATACAGAGGAAACAACATGAATAAAAAAGTAGCTTTAATATCCGGAGGCGCCAGTGGAATGGGTGAAGCGGTTGCAGAGTTCTTATGTCAGAAGGGTATTAATATCGCTATTCTGGACATTGATATTTCCAGCGTGACCCAGCCGGATTATTTCTGTATCAAAGGTGATGTGGCCGAAGAAAAGGATTGGGAGAAGGCTCTTGAGCTAATTAAAGAGAAGTGGGGTAGACTTGATATTTTAATTAATGCAGCTGGAATACTAGGCAAATCGGAATCGATTGATGAATATTCTGTTGAAAATTTTGATCGCATACTCAATATCAATCTAAAAGGATCATTTCTCGGGATAAAACATACTTCAAATCTTATGAAAGCCAGCGGAGGAGGTAATATTATCAACTTCGCATCCCTCTCATCGTACGGTGCTGCACCTAACGCATTAGGTTATGTAACCAGCAAGCATGCAGTTGTCGGACTGACAAAGGCGGCTTCTCGGGATTTGGTTGAATACAGGATTAGAGTAAATGCCGTTGCACCGGGATTCATCGATACTCCTTTGTTACAGAATATCGTGAATCGGAATAAGGAGAAATTTCCCGATGTTGATTTTAAGGCACAAATGACCCAGAACATTCCGATGAAGAGGATGGGAACATCCCGGGAAGTAGCCCAGGTTATTGCGTTTCTCATCAGCGAAGAGGCTGATTATATTACAGGAGTTATACTTCCCGTTGATGGTGGAATCTTATCTAAATAATCAAATTGGCTTCTAAGGGAGAACCAAATATGATTTCAATAAGTACAGGTGACAAAACTTTCCTTACCAGAGAAAAGGGGAAAGGGAATGGTGAAGCAGTTATTCTTCTTCATGGTTTTCCTTCCTCTTCCAGGATGTGGCTGCCTTTTCAATCTTTTTTGGCAGAAAAGGGATTGTACTCTTTGGCTCCTGATCAAAGGGGATATAGCCCCGGGGCTTGTCCTGTTCGTATAGAAGATTATCTGCTGAAGCATTTAGCCGAGGACGTGATTTGCTTGGCAGATGAAAGGGGGCTAGATTGTTTTCATCTTGTCGGACATGACTGGGGAAGTATCGTGAGTTCGGCTGTTGCAGCCAGGTATCCAAAACGGCTTTTAAGCTTGACGTTGCTTTCTGTCCCCCATCCCGGAGCGCTTTCAACGTCTCTTCAATTCGATCCGGTTCAGCAGGAGGCCAGTAAATATATGGAATTTTTTCAAAATCCCCACTTGCCTGAGGAGTTACTGTCAAAAGATGACTTTGCCAGGTTTAGACAGATGTGGAACAGCAGAACAGTAGAAGAAGTTACTTCATACCTTTCTGTGTTATCCAGGAAAGGGGCTTTGACGGCAGCTCTGAATTGGTATCGGGCGAATTATAGCTCTCTCATATCAGGGAAATTGCTTCTGGACAAAATATCCATCCCTACATTATTTATTTGGGGTAAAAATGATATGGCAATCACAGAATCAGCTGCTTCTTTAAATAAAACATATTTTTCCGGATATTATAAAGAGGTCTTTCTGGATAAGGGGCATGGGCTGATAGAGGAGGATTTTCCTTCGGTCAGCACTTTAATATATGAGCACTTTTCTATACAAATATAGTACTCCTTGAGATCGTGTATGTGCCGAATGTTGGTACAACCGACTTTGAAAATATTTCCTTCAGACAAGATTTCCATTACATATTATATCTCATAATCAATATGAACATCCTCTTACATAGGAGCTGCGAGACAGGGATAGTTGGTGTTTATATATATTTTTTTTACATCACAACTATAAGGATTAGATTATTAGAGAATGAATTAGGGCCAGACCCCCCTTCTCCCTTGTGGGTTTTTGAATTTTCTAGGGCTTAGATAGTTTTATGAGTATACTAATTGTATTGGAATTATTTCAAGCAGGAGAAAAATTATGATTATAAAAAAACTTTCAGAAACCGAAATTATGAAAACAGCCCATGGTGTTGATGTGAGAAATCTTTACAATAAAACTGAGGCCATGATAACTGTCATTACGTTAGAACCTGGGCAATCACTGAAGCGGCATATTACACCTGTTGATGTAGCTTTTTATGTGCTGCAGGGGATCGGAATTGTGGAAGTCGGTGATGAGAAGATAGAAGTGACTAAAGATTCACTTATTGAAAGTCCGAAAAATATCGTACATTGCTGGTATAATGAAAGCGATAGTCCTTTACGCTTTATGGTAGTGAAAGCTCCCAGGCCAGTAATAAAAGCTAATTTTGTTGGAAGTTGAATTAATTTGGCGAAAAGTGTCGCTTTCAAACGATCAAAATTCATATAGTCGAATTGAGGAGCTTATTAAGGGTATTGTGCATCAACTTTGGTAGATCCTGAGTTAGTGTAAAGGCTATTTTTTATTGATATATTGAGCAGGCGTGCTTGGCAGTGCGGCCGTTCTCCTTACATGTTTTCAAGCATTTTTCCAATCATTTTATATGATACTGTATCGCAGATTTTTTCGACAAACCTGAGGTTCTCTTTATCACCGCTTATAACTCCATGCCTTAAGAGTACCGGCATAAAATCTAAATCCATTGCCCCGCGATATGTGGCAAGAACACAGCTTTCGGCACTAAAACCCGCCATAATAATTACATCAACCCCCTCTTTTATCAGGATGTTTCCGCACTCGGTTTTGTTGAAAGAGTTGCCGTATTCCTTATAAATACTTATTTCATCACTTTTCTTGTCGAGTAAATCAATTACTTCGAATCCTTCAGTATCCGGGACAACGCCACTCTCCTTTTCAATATCCTGAATCCATACAATGGGTAAATTCTTTTTTCGAAAGTATCCTGCTACTTCATTTATATACTCTGAAGCTACAGTCATAGATTTTTAAACATCTCCGGTACAATACGCTTTTTGCATATCAATTATCATAAGTGCTGGTTTCATTTCTATCTCCCTTATTACTAAGCATACCATCCGATCAAGATTTTACAAGAAAAACGTATATGGTATATAATCTTTGCCTAACAATCAGTATTGTTAACTGTAACTATCTGTTGATAGAATGCACACATATATATGAAAACCCTAGATTGGAGCATCGAAAAAAATCTGGATTTGAAAAAACAGCAGGGAATATTTTTTGAAGATGTTCTGTTTCATATTCAAATCTACTACACAAATATATCAATGGAAAATTAAAATAAGTCGGCTGACAGATAAAGTTAGTAGTGGGGAGTAATGTATGGAAAAAACTTATACGAAACTTATAATAAACCAGTTGAAAGCAGCCTTAGCCACACTGGCACAGGCTATTAAATATTGTCCGGAGTTTGAATGGCATGAGACTCATAAGGATTATCCCTTTTCCCAGGTGGTATTTCATACACTTTTCTTTACCGATTACTATTTGGAAGGAGATTTAATATCTTTCAAAGAACAAGGTTTTCATAAAGAGAACAGTGAGTTTTTCAAAGATTATGAGGAGCTTGAATATAAACTTCCTGAAAACCTTTATGAAAGAGTAAAGAGTGTTGAGTATCTGAATTTTTGTATTGATAAATGTGAGTTACTTGCAGCTTCTGAGACAGATGATACACTGAAAAATCTATCAGGACTGTTATCTAGTAAAAAAAATAAACCTTTTACACGAGCTGAACTCTATATATATGTAACCCGGCATGTTCAGCATCATGCAGCCCAACTGGGATTAAGAGTTCAGCTGATCACTGGTAAAGAACTTGATTGGGTTAGAGGATAATTGGCTCGTAATCAATCTCCAGGAAATCTGAGACTTTCGGAATCCATCTGGTTTTTACAAAATTTCTATGTTCAGGATGGGTATTGTACGATTGATAGTTCTCTTCAGAGCTGAATTCCATAGAGATTCCAAATGTATATATATTTTTCTTACCAACCTGCCTAAGGCATTCAAAATTTTCCACATTTGGTATATTTGCCAATTTTCCGGCTGCATTAAGGAAACTCCTCTCAAGTGCAGAATCTAATTCATGTTTTAATTTGAAGACGACGGTGTGTCTAATCATGTTCATATCCTTTCTTGTGTTTAGAATTACTTGGGCTGCAGTGTGCAGCCCAAGCAGTGATACTAATATATCAATTAAAATGTTTTATTAAAATCAGATCAAGTTCTTTTTGCTTTCAACGCACCTTCTGCTTCCCGAATAGCTTTTAAAGCCAGAGTATACTCTTTGTCACGGGTTGCACAGCCGACATTCTGTTGGCGGATAAGGAATTCGATACAGTTATCACATGCTGTACACCATTTGATCTCATCTTCTCTGCCTTCAAGAAATTTTCGCGGTATATGACTATCAGCAAGTGACTGCCGCCCGATTGCAATTACGTCACAAACACCTTCACGTACATTTCGATTTCCCCAGTAAAGAAGGGTGTTTTCTTCCTTTTTTCTGGTGACAAGTTTGTTGTTTCCATTATTCAGCACAGAGTAGGCTGATCCAATTACTGCTGTTTCAGGTTTCACTACATCATTTACCGCTTTCTGGAAGGTGAAGTGTGTATACACATCCCGTGGGATATTTTTATCGGGTTGTGAAAGAGCTAAAGTGATTGATGGGGATCCTGAAGAAACCAGAATAAATTTTGCACCACGTGCTTCCAGCCCCTTACAGAGCTCAAGAGATTCGCTTATATCCATAATAGGAGAATCAGGTCCGGCACTTCCCTGTCCACCAGGAAATCCTTCCCATATTGAGACTTTTGAACCCACGATAAAATCCGGGTCATTGATCTCTTTCATAATCCGTTCGTAACATTCATAAGCAAATCTGGTTCTGTTTTCAAAGGAACCACCGTATTTCCATTTTCTGTCATTATACGGTCTGGTAAGCTGTGAACCCAGATAACCATGGCATACCTTAAAATCAATACCATCTGCACCTGCATCATGTGCAATTTTAGCAGAAAGGACAAACTGATCCTGGATCTTTTTAATGTCATCCTCCTGCAGGAGTTCTCCACCAAATCCCGGAAGGGGTTTTACTGTAACTCTTTTTGAGAAATCAGGATGACTGATTTCGCCGGAGTGCGTAAGCTGCCAGAGGAATAAAGCATCTTTATTAATGCTTTTCATTTCAGCGGTGAATTTTTCCAGAGGTTTTTGGTTGTGAGGCATTACCGATAGCTGGTTAAGCCGACCGCGCGATTCATACCCGACAGTAATAGCTTCAAGGACAATTACTCCACAACCACTTTCAAAGTGATTTGCGTACCTTCGGTATGTTTTGGGTCCCGGGTTCCCGTTTTCATCTGAATCACAACACTCCATAGCATTTATGGCAAAACGATTGAGTGATGTTCTTGTTCCGATTTTTATCGGTTGAAATAATGGATCTTTTTCGTGCATGGCATACTCCTTTTTCTTGTTTAAACGGCACCAGTTTGATGGATATCCGTTTATCCTAAGTTTATTATCATGCAGCATTGATGTATTGAAAATACCTGAAAAACTCTCTATTAATACCAGTATAAAACTAGTATAAGATATTCAAGGGAAAGGGATGGGTAGACAATACGGATTTTTGAAGTTTGATTAGGAATCAGCCTGTACCGACATTGAGAAGGAAAGTCTGTAGTGATTGTTTGTTCGGTATATTTAGTTTTTTGCGAAGATTTGCCCGGTGAAAATCTACTGTCTTTTTTGAGATGAAGAGTATTTCGCTTATCTCTTTACTTGTATAACCCTCCCGTATATAGGTAGCAAGCTGAACCTCCCGCGGGGAGAGATTCAGTTTTTCAAGAGGAAGTTTATTAAGAAATGATTTTGTCAGTTCCCTTATATGCTTCTCTAAAAGTGTCAGGACAGAATCCCGTTTTTCAGGATTGTTCGAAGTTCTTCTGATAGAGTCGAGCAGGGGAAGGATAAGAGAATCAATTTTCATTGATATTTCGCTGAGAACCACATCAGAATCTTGTGATAATTGGGTTCCAAGAACCCTGATTGCAATGTTCTGTTCCATCATTTTCTGTGATTGATCATCAAGCATACTGTTCAGTTTTATTAAGGCCTCTTTTTCTTTCTCAACTGATGATAGATCCCGAATATGTTCAATAACAGCAATTACTTCATTCTTTTCATTAAAAACCGGAAAAGTTGTGAGTTTTTGGTTCCCGTTATGTGCATACTTTGTTTCATAGGGAACAAAGAGAGATACACTTTTTTTGTTTTTTAGCGTTTTCAGAGATGGGCAGTTTTCACAGGGGCTGGTTCTGCAATGGTAGACTTCATAGCACTTTTTACCATCAAATGGAGTTTTATACCCGTACCAGTTATTCATTGTGTTATTAACGCAAATAATATTCAATGAGGGATCCAGAAGAGAGATCCCATCCTGGTTGTTGTTGAAAAGATAGGTGAAAAAATTACCAAACTCTTTGTAGAGTTCAATATCAGGAGAGATTTGTTCTAAGTTCTGCAGAGAAATCCACTTTTTTAAAGAATCGAGTCTGTTCATCAAATAGTTCCGTTTTCCGTCAGGAATAAGATTTTTTCTTAATACGCATAGGCTGGGATCGGCTCCCGGCCTATGCAATATATATTAAGTCTCCATTGCATCGTCAAAATCAACATTAGATGCAGAAAAATTGTATTTTTGGCAGAACTCAAAAGATTCTTTTGCCCCAAAATCTCTATCCATTCCATTATCTTCCCACTCTACTGAAAGCGGTCCGTTATACCCTACATCATTAAGAGCACGGATGATCTCTTCAAAATCTACATCCCCATGCCCGAGTGAACGGAAATTCCACCCGCGATTTGCATTACCGAAGGGGAGGTGAGAACCCAAGATCCCACTTCTTCCATCAAGAGTAACCGCGGCATCTTTCATGTGAACATGATAAATCTTGTCTCCAAAGTCTCTGAGGAACAGATGAGGTTTAACTCCCTGCCAGATAAGGTGGCTTGGATCAAAGTTTAGACCCAGAGTCTCCCGATAATCAAATTTTTCGAAAAGACGTTTGGTTGTCCAGTAGTCATAGGCAATTTCTGTTGGATGGACTTCGAGTGCAAATTTTACACCCTGTTTGTCAAACTCATCGAAAATAGGAGTCCAGAGATCATAGATTAACTGATATCCATCTTCAATCATCTTTTCGCTGGTCATAGGGAATGAATAGAGGTATTTCCATATTGGAGAACCCATGAATCCGGTTACTACTTTACAGCCCATAGCATTAGCTGCTTTTGCTGTATTTTTCATCTCTTTAATGCCCCATTCTCTGATGGCTTCCGGTTTTCCTGAGAATTCTGCAGGGGCAAAGCCGTCAAGTCGGGGATCCCATTTATCTCCTACACACTGTCCAATCAGGTGTGATCCGATTGCCCAGCAGTTAAGCCCATTGGCTGCGAGGATTGCTTTTTTCTCCTTTACATACTCAGAGTCTGCAGCAGCTTTTTGCACATCCATGTGATCGCCCCATGTGCATATTTCAACTCCCTCATAACCGAAGGATTTCACTAGTTTGCATGCATCACTAAAGGAAAGATCTGCCCATTGTCCTGTAAAGATTGTAATTGGTCGACTCATAAGTTATATCTCCTTTAAATTAATATTTAATCCAAATTGCGCCTTTTTCAGAGCTTTCTACGCACTTTTCTATAAACCTGACGCCTTGAGCACCATCAGTCGGATTTGGGAAATCCAGGTCATTCCCGGTTAGTTTTTCCCCGGCTTTTTTCTTTGCAACCGCACCGATAAACGTTGTGTAGATAGTTCCAAAGGCTTCGAAGTAACCTTCCGGATGTCCGGAGGGAGTTCTGCAGATGGAGGAAGCACGTGGGTAAAAAGTGTCGCGACCACGGCTTAATATTTGAGTGGGTTTATCAAGATAGGTCACCTTCAGGTAGTTGGGGTTCTCCTGCTTCCAGACAAGAGATCCTTTAGATCCGTAGACTCTAATACTCAGGTCATTATCATGTCCGGCTGCAATTTGTGAGCTCCAGTAAATGCCTGTAGTTCCACCCCTGAAATTGACCATTATCGTAGCATTATCATCCAGAACTCTGCCTTCGACAATCTTGTCTAATCTGGCGCAAAGAGTGTCGATCTCCAGACCGGTAATATATGATACAAGGTTCTCAACATGGCTTCCGATATCTCCTACACAATTTGATATACCGCTTTGTGCCGGGTCAGTTCGCCATACTGCCTGCTTGTTGTTTGGATCTTTTTCTATTGGTTCTGCCAGCCACTCCTGTGGATATTCAGCATTAACAAAACGAATATCTCCTATATCTCCCTGTTTAATCATCTCTTTTGCCTGTTTTACGGCGGGATAACCTGTATAGGTATAGGTGACACAGAAGAGAAGATTGTTTTTTACTGCCAGGGCAGCAAGCTCTTCTGCTTCTTCGGCATTAGTGGTTAATGGTTTGTCACATGCGACGTTAATACCGTTTTCCAGAAATGTTTTTGCAATTTGAAAATGGCTGTTATTGGGAGTTACTATCGAAACAAAATCTATCCCGTCCTCCCTTTTTCCTTCTACCTCAGCCATCTCTGTATAAGAGACGTAGAGCCTCTCGTTGTCCAGATGCAGGGCTTCGCCGGCTGCCAAGGTTTTATTGCTGTCTCTGGAAAAACAGCCGGCAGTTAATACCGCTTTACCATCAAGACCTATCGCCCGACGATGAACATCACCGATAAAGGATCCTTCACCTCCACCAACCATACCGTAGGTGATTATCCCGGTCTTTTGTTCGCGTTTACTCGCTTCAATCATTCTACTCCTCCTTATTTTATTAATCTAAATTTAAAACGTCATATCCAAGATATGATTCAAAGGCCTCTTTCAAAGCCCGTTCATACAGGCCTGAAGTCAATCCAACATGATGCCTGAACCCTTCTTTTCCTATTCGTAGAAGTTTGTTCTGTAATTGTGGGATTTCTGCTACTCCCGCACAGCCAAAGAACTCTTTCTCAATAGGGTCATCAGTAATTTGTCCCTCTCCCATGTAGAATACAAGTTTTCCATCTTCAGTTTTTGCACTGCAGAAGGTGATTGGGTTTGGTGCAATACGACCGGCATTACATCCCCAGCCGCATCCTGGACCGAAACTTTTTGCAAACATTGGATGCTCAATAATCTGTCCTTTTCCTGCCATAAGTTGTTGAGGAACCGGGCCGCAGTGAAAGAGAATACACTTTTCAGGATTGTCTCCATAGTTATTGTTCCAGTCCAGAACTGTTGCCGGCTGCCCGGAAGCGAGACCAAGAGCCCGCATGGAGACAGCATTTCCCACATCCAGTTCACATGCAGCTGCAACTCCTCTGTTGTTAAGGGCCGAAAGGATAACGCAGGGGGCTACACCCAATTCCAGCTCTATCTCTATCCAGCAGCGTACTGCCAATGCATCAAGCTGGTATTCTTCAATAAAATCATCCAGAACACAGGCTGTTTTACTCAGCATATCCAGCTTTTCACCAGGAACACCCTCCCATGATGTGTAAGCAGAGAGAAAGGCTTTTTTTTCTTTGAATTTGGCTGTATCGGTATCAAAATTTTTAACTCTCCGAATCAGCTCACTTAAATCGTAGGTCTCTGTAGTTATCCCATAGCGCTGAAGGGCCAGCTCATCAAATCTTACTGTTTTAAATGCTGTTGTTCTGGCGCCTACGGCTCCGACCGTAAAACGTTTCATTCCTTTTACAATCCGACACACAGCTGCGAACTCCTGAACCTGAGATTTGAACTCTTTCCCTGTGGGATGGACCGTGTGGGGAGTGTAGATGGTGAAGGGGAGTTTATATTGATAAAATACATCCATTACCGAGAATTTTCCACAATATGCATCCCTGCGGTTTTTAAAATCCATTTTCCCAATTTCATCGGGGTAGGCTTGTATTAATATGGGAACTCCGCAATCTTCCAGAGCCGCTACTGCCCCGGTTTCGTCGCCGAAATTGGGGAGGGAGAGAATAACTCCGCTGTATTCACCCTTGTGTTTTTCGAGAAAACGGGCATATTTTCTCCCTTCTTCGACTGTTTCAACTGCTCCGTATCTTGTCAGTTCTTCATTCATTAAAAGCGTTTCGTATCCCAGTGATTCAACGGCTGCTTTTACCTCATTACGTGCTCCCGCGATCAGCTCGCCGGGGAAAAATCCTCTATTTCCAAAGAACAGGGCGAATGTCTGCTTTTTCATAATTTCCTTTCCTTGAGGCAACAGTAATTGCCTGAATCCATGATTACATGGATATGAAGTTTTCTATTTATTTGTATTGTTTGATCCATGGGATATTGTCCACATTGATATCAGGACCAAAGTATTTATACAGAACAATATTTTTATTACCTGTATTCTCAATGATGTATCCCTTTTCGGCTTTATCAGCGGTTATAAGCAGTTCATCACGGCTCTCGAGGAGTGAAACCTTTTGGCCTATCATTTCAAAACCGTCAACAACTCCTTTCCCGCGCCACATGAAGAGACCGTGAACACCCAGTTCTTTGTTGAAAAAACTTTCTCCCGGTTTTACTGTGACCCGTTTGCCGCTGAATTTTACCGTATTATACCAAACCCACTCTTCCCAGGCTCCCTCTTTGCGGGTTTCTTCGACCATTTGAGGACTCAGGTGGTGGTTTTCGTAGAAGTAGGGATCGGCGTTTGCTTCCCAATCAATCAAGTCGAGTGCAGCTGCTTCGCTATTTTTTTCCCATGCTTCTTCGGTTATGTGATGATGTAACAGATCTTTCCCAATTTTTAAACCATCAATTTCAGCCTGAAGAACTGCCATTACGTCAGATGATTCCTGCAGTTCAAGCGTCAGGGCTGTTCCCGGAGCATGAAGCAGTCCTGCGGGAAGGTGAAACCCTTCGCCGGGAATGTTCATATAGGCTCGTGAATACTTTAGGATTTCCTCTCCCTCCCACTTTTTTAGGTAGGGAAGGAATATCTCATTCTGCTTATTTTCTCTCACAATTGAGGGGTGCACACCAAAAAAGGTCTCAGGATGAGGTCCTAAAGGTTTGTCCAGAAAGTGGTATGCCTCCTCTTTTGAGTTCATACCTACTTTTAGTGCATCCTGATCCCGCTGATGTAAGTGGTAAAATATTCGTGTCCCAAAATCATATATCTTAAGCAGTCTGCCAAGACAGTCGTGGGTTTTTGCATATTTTTGTCCGAGGATTTCATCTTTGCATACTTCCAGAGCATCAATGAGAAGAATATTTTCACCATCGATATCCAGGTAGGATAGTCCTTCGTTTTCAACTTTTACCAGATTATCCACGCGGGTTTCTGATGCCAGCCATCTTTCGCAAATATATCCACTATTCCCAGCATCATATTCCTGTTCAGTCAGCCCAAGTCTTTTTCCGGGAGGCATAAAGTCTCTGGAAACCCAGGCAGGACGCAGAGGTAGTATTCCATTATTTTTTTTGAGTTCCCGTAGTACTGTACTGCGGATTTTATTTTTATCCATGTCACTCTCCCACTTGTTATTCAAAAACTTGCAGAAGGGTGTCTCTATATGTGTGTAATTATGATAAACCTGCTTCTGTGAAAAAACAAGCGTTTAATTGGATTTGGAAATACTTTTTGGATCGTAGTACTGATTAAGATACTCAATTCCGTAGGGGAAAGGAGTTGACACCTCTATCTCAATCAATTCTGCTGAATTGCTGAGAAGTTTTATTTTTGACTGAAGGCATTCAAGTTCCAGGTTGGCTAAACAGAGTTCGATAGGATCTTCATGTGAAGGGATAAAAATCAACCCCTCTTCCCGTTGAATGAGTTTTTCAATCTTTTTCTGTTTTCGGTCAGGAATATCTTTTGAATTGAGACGTATCGTCATAATCAGAATCATTTTTCTAATACGACCGGTTATTGATACGGTACCATCAGCAATATTCAGGGTAAGTGTTCTTATAAGGAAATAGAAAGCTCTCAGTAATCGTTTATCATCTATAAAGACAATATCCGGAAGATCTTCCGGAGGCTGTAATTTGATTAATAGATTGCTGCCGCCTGTTGCTTTTTCCCGTAAAGGGGCATTCAATAATTTTTCAAGTTTTTCAAAGAGAATTTTTGGATCTATTCCTCTGTTGTTTAGATCAATATTATTAAAAATACTTTGAATAAATGAATGTAAACCCTCTGTAAGGAGTTTTGGCTGAAGGTTCACATAAAAGTCCTTATTGTTGGCCTCTATCTCAGTTAACTGTTCAAGAAGTTGTTCAGACAAGCTGGTTAGTACCTCCGCGTGCCTGGTGGATAGCTGCTTTTGTTCTGTTTGTGATGATTCCAGAGCCTTTCTTGTATTGATGCGGTCTGTTATATCCCGACTAATCCCTATCAGACCCGAAAGATTACCCTTATCATCATGAAATGGAGCCTTATAGACTTCAAAGGTTCTTCTTCTGCCGTTTGGGTAGGTCATAACCTCCTCATTCTTAATGGCCCGGTTGTTCTTGAAAATCATATCATCTCTTTTTTGAAAGAAATCAGCTGATTCTTTTGGAAAGACTTCATAATCTGATTTACCGACTATCTGCTCTCTTGATCTCCCCATAATATTAAAAAAAGCCTTATTTCCCCCCATAAGAATACCATGCGTATCCTTAAAGAAAATTAAGTCAGGGGAAGCATCAACAATATTTTGAAGCAGATCATACGCATTTTCCCGCTCTTTAATTGACACCCTCTGGCGATGCTCAAGTGTATTAATGTAGTTTCCGCGGTATTGTGTCGGGCTGATCGATAAATACTGTTTGAATGTTTTACTGAAATGCGCAGCACTGCTGAACTGCAGTTCTTCAGCAATTATTCCCAGAGGTTTATTTGTGGTAAGCAGCAGATTTACAGCCTCTTCGATTTTAATGCGGGAAAAGTACTTCATAGGAGTAGTACCCATACGGCCTTTAAAGAGGCGGATACAGTGTGGTTCCGATATGCACAGGTGGCTGCAGAGTTCATGTAGTCTAAGCTCTTCATACACCCGTTCATGCATATATTTTAATGCTTTCTCAATATACCTGTGGTGATCGTGATGTTTTTGGACTTGTTTCTGGTAATCAGGAAGATCGTATAAAAATGCCAGAATATGATGCCTGGCTGACTCTTTTAGATATGGATTTTGTGAGTTAAGTTTACCGAGAACTTCCTCCAGGATCATTCTTTGATTTGAGTTTATCGTAAATGATTTCTGCGTAAGTTCTGTCTCAAAAAAAGCCTGCTCTTTTTCCTCTGGTTTCAGGATTACCATAAAATAACCCAATGTTCTTACTGATTTTACGGAGGTAATAGAAAAGTGATCGCCAGGGTGAGTTATAAAAAATGATCCAGATGAAATCAGATACTTTATTTTATTTACCCTGAAAAACCCCTCTATGTCAGAAAAGTAGTGAAGGCGAAATTCATCCCGTTCCTGTATGATAAGATTGTTAAAATAGTGAGATTTATCGTAAGTATTTGAAAAACTAAGGAAATTGAAATCCTTTATTTCCATCAGAAAACCCCGCCTTTTCAATTTAAGTACTATTCAAATCAGGATTTTTGGCTCTTCTTATAATAAGAACACCTGCTCAAAAATCTAATATATCTTTATATTATATATGTTTATAATAATCAAAGTCTAAAAAGTTGAAAGAGAGCTGCAGTATATTGGATAAGCTCTGATTTTATCTCTCAATTTTTGCTTTTTTGTTATTATAAAGGATAACTCAGAAAAGTGTTATTTTATTTATTGCTAATAATTTATATATAATTGCTTTTTTTAAGAATAAAATTTTTTCAATCAGAATTAAATGATAATATTATTATATTTTTAGAAAGTTTTAAGTATTAAAAAATGAAGGAACTGGGCTGATAATTATCTAACTGGTGTGATGTATGTATGAATGGGGTAATTAAAGTTATCCTCGCCTGGTAATTGTTTGTCATTATAGAGAGAGCACCAGATAATTACTTTTTCAAATAGTAGATAACGGAGGTAATTTCAAAATCATCTGTTTTTGAAAGAGCCTCAACATTCAAAGAGAAAAGGGAGGAAAGTTCTTCTCAGAGTTATAGTGTTGGCTTTTTATGATGTTTTCAGAGTGTGTCATCAATTAATAATGAGACGAATATGTGCCTGGCAAAGGGTTCTGTATGTGTGTTTGACATCATTATACATAAGTGATGTTTGTTTTATTGAAAAAAACTATGGAGGTTTTTTATGAGCAAAAAAGTACTAGTCTTATTGATGGCGCTGATTTTTAGCGTTTCGTTTGTGTTTGCCGGTGGGGAACAGGAAGCTGCCGATGAGGATCAGTATATTACTATCCACTGGGCACAATGGGCTCCTGCTGACTATCTGCAGAAGCTGAGTGAAGATTTTACTGCTGAAACCGGAATTAGGGTAATAGTAGAACAAACTCCCTGGGAAACATTTGTACAGAAATATAATGTAGAGATGATCGCAAGAAGTGATGCTTGGGATATTATAGTTGGTGACAGTCAGGACCTTGGAAATATGGCTGATAGTGGACACTATGTAGACCTGACGGATTTCTTTGCTGAAAATGACCTTGCAAACAAATTTACCCCATCCTCTGTTGCTGCATACGCAGAATATCCTGCAAAATCAGGAAAATACTGGGGAATTCCTGCTGAAGGTGACTGTCTTGGTTGGGCTTACAGAGCAGATTTATTTGAAGACGCTGACAATATGGCAGCATTTCAGGCAGAATACGGCTATAAACTTGATGTTCCCGCCAACTGGGATCAGATGCTTGATATAGCAGAATTTTTTCATAACCCCGACGAAGGATTCTACGGAATAAGTATTTATGGTGATAACGGATATGATTCTCTTGCTATGTTTGCAGAACAAATGATCTGGACTTACGGTGGAGACCTTGGAAACTATGCAACCGGACAGGTTGACGGAATCCTGAATACTCCTGAATCAGCACAAGGTATTGAAATGTACAAACAACTGTTTCAGTATGTTCCACCAGCATTTAATGATGCATTCTTTGTAAAAGCAAATGATGCTTTTACCGCTGGTATCGTACCAATGACCTGTAATTTTTATGCATTCCTTCCTGCACTCGCAAACAATGCAACAAACCCTTATGCTGACGGCACAGGTTATTTTGCCTGTCCTCCACAAAAAGGTGATGACGGTGTTGTAAGACAATTTTCAGCACTCGGCGGCCAGGGAGCCAGCGTAATATCCTATTCAAAGAAGCAAGATCTTGCCATGCAGTGGCTTGAATGGTTTATCAGAGACGATGTTCAGATGAAATGGGCAAGTCTTGGTGGATATTCCTGTTC
>JABMQR010000306.1 GCA_013202335.1 Bacteroidota bacterium | reverse complement strand
GGTTGAACCAGAGTCTTTGACTCTGGTTTTGGAGTTTTCGAAAACGAAAACTCCAGGAATCGAACCAGCTTTGCTGGTTGTTCGATTCCCTTTCTTTGGGAGAATAATTTGGAGGTGGCGGGAATCGAACCCGCGTCCTATCGGGCCGGACGATGACATCTACAAGCTTAGTCCTGATTTAATTTTCAGTATAATAATGTTCCAGAACATCCAATAATTATACCTACGCACGGTTAATTTTCCAGTCAATCCCCGTTTTAAAGACTGGTAAGCTCTGGTTTGTTACAGATAACATTGCACTTCAGAGCTGCATTGCAAGTATCCGTTGCTGCAATTAAGCAGCTAAAGCAAAAGTTGCTTCGTTTTCTTTGTTAGCATTTAAAAATTTGTGTCTGTTTTAGGAGTAAGACAACTCCGCTGCAGCCATAACCCTGACAATCCGACAGTCGAAACCAGGACACCCCCCCATTTCACATATCAAATATAGTTGAAAATTACAAAAAAAACAATACAGTTAATAATCTTGTTTTGTATGTCTCTGAGCATCACGTTTTTGATCGCGATCTCTGATGGTATTTCTCTTATCATGGAGTTTTTTTCCGCGACCAAGACCGACCTCAATTTTTATTAAATTATTTTTACTGTAAATCTTGATAGGAACAAGGGAAAAACCTCTTTCATCAACCTTTCTACGCAATTTTTTAATCTCAAGTTTATTTGCAAGAAGTTTACGTTCTCTTAACGCTTCATGATTATTAATATTTCCAAAATCATAAGGTGATATATGAAGACCAATTAAAAATAACTCATTATTACGTATTCTGACATAAGCATCACCATAGGAAAATTTTCCGGTTCTTAGAGATTTCACTTCAGTACCCACTAAGGAAATCCCGCATTCAAGAGTCTCTACAATCTCAAAATTAAAGAAGGCTTTTTTGTTTTTTAGTAAAATCTTAATATTGCTCAATTTTTATTCCTTAAACAAAAGAACAGGTCTGAAACCAATAAATTCTGAGCAGGAGTAGGGTTCAATACTGCCAATAGTATATAAAGCTATATCTGAAGGACTATTCGCCCAGGATCCACCCATAACAGTTTTTTGGATCCAGTTATTTTCCAGTTCATCATCAATGTTAATATATAAAGATACCCCCGTTGGCAGAAAAGTATCATTACAAAACTCCCACACATTACCCATGAAGTTAACAGGAACCTTTGTAAAAACCGGTGCAGATGAAAGTGTTGATATATAGGTATTATTAAACAAAGTTGCTGCATACTGCCATTGGCTTGTAGAAGGCAATGACATATACAAATTTGAGTATTCAATTGGCATGGAATCAGAAACCCAGTTACAGTATGCTTTTGCTGCATACCAGGATATATTTCTTATTGGTAAATCATCAGGATTCAGTAAATCCATATCCAGCAGGTATTGTTCATCAACAAAACCGTCATCTAGTAGCTTTTGTTTATTGGTCACAGCCCAGGTGGGATTCTGTTCAACAAACAGAGCATAATCATTTACAGACAATTCTCTTGCAGCAACAGCATAAGAATCCAATGATACCTGAGAAGGGAATTCGGTTAATTTTGAAGTGCTTGTAAAAGCAGGATTACCTAAAAGTGCATTATCAGCAGAAATCGGGAAATATTCAGTATTATTTAATTGAATATTTTCTAAATTGTTTTTTTGGTCTCCATTTAAAGAATTAATCTCTGTTAATGAAGGTTCATATGTAAAGGTGTCATTTCCTGAAAAATAGGATTGTAATAGTTCTACATTACTGTTTTCAGTAAATTGAATCTTATAAACCTTATTGAGAATTTCAGCACCAATAGTATAATCTATAAGCATTGTATCCGAGCTAATTAATGCAGCAGTATGTTTATAAAATTCAGATACTCTTGTAATTTGAGATGCTGTTAGGTTTGTAGCAGCAAGATCCTCTGCCATATCGGTATAAATTTCAGGAAAGAAGTAATTACTGCTGTAATCTGTACTATACGACCATTCGTAAAGGGTTTTAGCTTTACTTGAGAGGTATTTATCCAAAGAATCTAATTTCATATTAATCCTGACAGATTCTCTGCGTGGAAATATCCATGAAAAAACTATTCTCCCTCGTATTTCACGTTCGACGAATTCAGATACATATCCATGCTTTTTAAGGCTGAATGTATGGATGCCTTTTGGAATAAACTCAGAAAACTCTCCTGATCCTATATATATATCATCACAATAAACTGCTGCACCATCAGGGTTCGTGCTGAAGCTTACTTTTGAACCATTATTAAGTATTCCTGGGAGAAAACATACAAGGAATAAAATGCTTAGTGCAATAAAAGCATAGAGTATGAGTAAATATAGACCTGGTGGTATACCAAGGATTGATTTGAGTTTAACTTTTACAGATTTTTCAGCTTTTTTTTTGCTCATGTCAGTAGAGTATATATACCTGATAAACTTGTCAATGGAATGTTAATATGCTACTTTGTTGTTTATGATTCATAACACTGAACGGTATAAGAAAATACAATCCTGGACAGAACACAAACTGACTAAGCGCAGGCAAAAACATATTGATGCACAAAAAAAGCAAAAGAAAAAAAGCCAGTTACGTGAATGGATAGAGGCTTTGCTTTGGGCTGTTATAGTAGTTTTTTTAATTAATCAATATATTTTTCAATTATATGAAATTCCCACACCTTCTATGGAAAATACTTTACTGGTAAAAGACCGTGTTTTTGTTAATAAATTCACTTATGGTCCTGAAATTTACCCCGGTGGTCCCAAAATATTGTCCTTCAATCAGCCGGAGCGAAATGAGATTATCGTATTTGAAAATCCCAATTATATTTCCAGAGGGCCTGTTTTCGATGTAGTAAACCGAATTGTTTACATGATAACACTTTCATTGGTAAATCTTGATAAAGATGAAAATGGAGAACCACGCTCTCAACTCTATGTAAAAAGGGCAATTGGTATGTCGGGTGATACGGTAAGTTTTGATAAAGGGAACGTTTTTATACAACCAGAAGGGTACTCTGAGAAAATAAGTGAAGAAGTTTTTCGGATGGAATCGGGATATGATTTTCCGATGAAACGGCAAATACCTGCAAATGATTATGAAGCATTTTCTACTGCAGCTTATATACAGGCCTATAATAGTAAAAAAATCAGACTTCCTGGTTCCTTAAGCAGCAATACACCAAAGAGCAGTTCTAATTTTATTGATTACTATCATTTTTATAAAGAGTATTATGAGATGCAGAAGAAAATTGATCCATCTGATTTTAAAATACAATCTCTTGCAGCAAGATACATAAATGGGTTCTATATTCCAGAGAACTATGTGCTTCCTTTTGGGGATAATAGGGACAACTCTTCTGATGGCAGATATTTCGGACCTATTGCATTTAAGGATGTACTGGGCAAAACAATATTTAAGTTCTGGCCGTTGAATCGTATTGGACTAGCAAACTAATTGTATGGTTAGTAACCATATTGAATCCAGTATTTCTGTGAATACCTTATTATCACAACAGAAAGAGTTATCATTATATATTCATATTCCTTTCTGTCGACAAAAATGCAGTTATTGTAATTTCTACTCTTTACCGGTTAATAAGAAAACTGATGATACAAATAGTATTGAGAAAACTTGTCAGAGAATACTTATGGAAATCGATAAAGCAAATTCTGAGTTTAAAAAACCCTTCAAAACTGTTTTTATTGGAGGGGGGAATCCAGGACTTCTGAGTAAGGAATTTCTGGAAAAATTACTTTCAAAAGTTGCAGCGAACGGTAGACCCTATGAAATTACGGTAGAGTGTAATCCTGAAAATATTAATGATGATTTAATTTCACTTTTTCAAAAGGGGTTGGCTACACGTTTAAGTATGGGAATTCAATCATTATCAAAAAAACTATTGAACAACATTGGGAGAAACTGTGCTGATGTAACTACCGTTCGGAATACTTTGAAAAATCAGAAACTT
>JABMQR010000305.1 GCA_013202335.1 Bacteroidota bacterium | reverse complement strand
TTCCACATCTATTACAACACCAGGCGCCAAGCTGCAGAGAGAGAAAAGCTGGAGCAGAAAATCGACAGCTACAAAAAGTTTCTCAGGCGGATGGAAGGACAGTCTGTTACCTTCGGTAAAAGTTACACAACCTACTTCGATCTCTACCACGACAAAGATGGGAGGTTCCTCCATGCACGGGAGAAAGCACAGGTGATTGAGGAGAAACTCAATCTCTGTGGATATTTCTGCATCGTCACATCGGAGAAAATGACCGCAGAGGAGGCTCTTGTTCTCTACAAGGGCAGGGACGCCTCCGAGAAGCTTTTCAGTGGGGACAAGACCTTCATTGGGGGAAGGAGCATGCGGGTTCATTCGGAGAACTCGATTTCAGCAAAGATATTCATCGAGTTCATAGCTCTGATCATCAGAAACAGGATCTACACGCTTCTGAAGGAGGAGATGTTCAGGATGGAAGCAAAACCCAACTACATGACCGTCCCTGATGCCATCAGGGAGCTGGAGAAGATCGAGATGGTCAGAAGGAACAACGGTACATACCGGTTGGATCATGCTGTGACAAAGAGGCAGAAGACAATTCTGAATGCTTTCGGCCTTGATGTTGAGTATGTAAGGCTCAAGGCCACAGAGATAGGAAGGCTGCTTGCGGATGGAGCTTCCATGATGAATGCTGCCAATGAGGATGGAGGTGAAGAACATGGCGAGGAAGAAGACGGTTGCTTCTATTGATTCTGAGATTGCCAGGACACAGGACGCACTGATGAAGGCAAAGGCCAAGTATGATGCAATTGCCAAGACTCTGGAAGAGCTCATGGAAAAAAAAAGAGAGCATCAAGCGAGAGCAATAATGGAAGCTTTCATCAAGAGTGGCAAAAGCTACAAGGAAATAATGAACTTTCTAAACATCGATGGGAGTTGACCGTTCAGATGCTTAACTGGCATTTGAGTGCAACTTTTTTGCAAAGTTCACATATACCATGCAGGGGCTTCTTGATGACTTGGACATCATTGAATGTTTCGAGCAGCCTGGGCGAAAACTCCGTGTAGGTGAAATCACCAAACGCCAGATTGAACTATTCGAGGCTCTGGATATTAAACCGCCGGCCTCGTTACATTAAGTCCGGGAACGCAGGATGCACATGAAAACAACGGTATGTGCGAAAAATTAAAAAACATGCACACGTAAACAATGTTGTGTGCTATAATTAGGGAAATATGTACATGAAAGGGTTAATATGGATAAGCAAGCAAATAATAGGCTACCATTTCTTCCTCCAAAAGAGAATATCGAGAAATTAGAAATACTCAGAAAGGCAATCAAAGCAAATACTGCGTTAGCAAGATTAAACGGATATTGTTCAACAATACCGAATGAAAATATCCTTTTGGATGCAATAATACTAAAGGAAGCAAAGGCTAGTTCTGAGATAGAAAATATAATCACAACACATGATAAGATATATCAAGCAATGTTGAAAAGAGACAATAAATATGATACTGCAACAAAAGAAGTGTTGAATTATCGCGAAGCAACTTGGAAAGGTTATAAGCTTATATGCGAAAATAATATTTTAACGACTAAAACAATAGTACAAATTCAAGAAACATTGGAAAAGAATAAAGCTGGAATTAGAAAATTATCTGGAACTACTTTGATGAATGATACGACTGGTGAAATTATTTATATACCACCAGATGATGAGAGAACAATAAGAGATTTATTAAGAAATTTAGAAGAATATATGAATATTGATGATGAAATAGATCCATTGATTAAATTGGCAATAATTCATTACCAATTTGAATCGATACATCCTTTTTATGATGGAAATGGAAGAACTGGAAGAATTGTAAATGTATTATATTTAGTTTTAAAAGGATTGTTAAAATCACCAATATTATATTTAAGTAGTTATATTATAAAAAATAAGGGTAGTTATTACAATTATTTACAAAATGTAAGAGATAAAGGAAATTGGGGGAATTGGATAATGTTTATGCTAACCGCAGTAGAAGTGACAGCTTTAGAAACATTAGAAACTGTAAGGGCCATAAAAAATTTGATGGATGATACAATAGAAATTTGTAAAGATAAACTCCCGAAAACCACATATTCAAAAGAATTGATTGAATTATTATTTGTTCAACCATATACGAAAATAGAGTTTTTAGTGAAAAACAAGATAGCAGAACGAAGAACCGCAAGTAAATATTTAACTCAATTAGAAGAGATAGGAGTATTAGAATCATCTAATTTTGGAAAAGAAAAGATTTTTATAAACAAGAAACTATATGAATTATTAAAGAATTAGAAAGAGCGGAAGATAACAAAAATTTGGAGCTGTCGCCGTCTATTGTCACGGTTTTAGCTAAAGACGTTCAGGGCTGATCGCCCTTCATAAAACCGCGCCAATTCCTTCAGCCTGTGGCTTTAGGATCGAGGGCGCAGCTCAATTTGTTGTTATCCAGATGCCTTCGGCACCAAAAAATAAATAAAGGTTGTCGATAGTATCAAATGATACTATCATGAGTATATGAAACCACCATATGATATTACAAAGACAATATTAGAACTATATGGCCAAATAACGGAAGCATTAGGAATTTGCCAGAGTTTAATGTTGGTAAAACCAGAGGCAAGGTTACGAAGACATAACCGGATATTTGTTGCATAATTAAATAGGACAAAATTGCAAATAAAATTCCCCACTTTTGCAACGAGAATTCCTCACTATTGCAATATGCAATTAATGAGAATTCAGTCAAAATAACTTCTTGCT
>JABMQR010000304.1 GCA_013202335.1 Bacteroidota bacterium | reverse complement strand
CTTTATGTAGTGTTCACAAGCGTGGATATAGATAAATAAATGTCTGGAAAATAAGTATTATTGAATTTCAAAACTATAGTAGTCGTATTTAAGAGTGCTGTAGTGATTCTTGATTGTTAAGAAATGTTTATTTTTCTCTTAAAATTGCCGTATCCACGCTTGTGAACACTACATTTAAAATACCTAAAATTAGTATCGATTAATATCAATTGGAGCCTGCAGCAATAATGGATAAACCAACAAAACCCCTATACTTTGTGCATATCAGTGATACCCATTTCGGAACAGATCGTAACTTTGTCCGACATGGGCATAAAACCTGGCCGTGTGCCCGGGATCTGGTGAAACGTATTAATTCACTGCCCTGCCAACCGGACTTCGTTGTGCATACAGGCGATGTGGCCTCCAAGCCGGTTCCAGCGGCCTATAAATTGGCTGCTGACACTCTCGGTGAGCTCAAGATGCCCATTTACTACGCAACCGGAAATCATGATACAACAGTAGGTATTAAAAAACATCTACCTATGGGTTCTTGTGAGCCGCTCTGTGATGATGAAAATCTTCTCTCGTACCGTTTTGACAGAGGCGGGTACCGATTCCTGGTAATTGATGCACGCGCACCTGACGAAATGGATCCGCATGGTCTATTGAGTGAGCTGCAGTTGTCAATTATACATGATGAGGTGAGTGGGGGTGGGGGCGCAGGAGAATTACCCCTTCTGCTGTTTCTGCATTTTGCGGTTTTACCCATAAATTCAACATGGTTTGATAAAAATATGCTGATTGTTAACGGTAGGAAACTGCACGAGGAGCTTCTGCCTGCAAGGGATCGGGTGAAAGGGGTATTTCACGGACATCTTCATTTTCCCCGGGTAACCACTCGTGATGGAATCCTGTACAGCAGTGTATCGAGCAGTTTCGCAAATTTCTCTGCCTGGCCGGGAGAATCCGAGCTTCAGGGGGATGAGAGCCTGCCGGGATTCAATTTTGTTCAGCTGCTGCCGACAGGTGAAATGATTATCCACAATCATACCATTCCACGACCTGTGACAGATAAAGTGAACGGTTGATAATATGCAGATATTTAGTATTCTTGCTCCGGTGCTGCTGCTGCTGGTTGATACGGCAAGTACAGCTGTAGCACCAATGATACCATTTGTGAGTATTCCTTCTATTCTTATATTTGGAGATGGAGAGAGGAACGACAGTTTAAAACTCAGAAAGCGATGCTTAGCGGTTTTTAAATCCTCTTGTGATTTCCTGTTTTGTCGGGCTATTTTTATCATTTAAGAAGATTTCTATTCCCATATCCATAAACCGCGGGCTTGAATCGTTAGGAAAAATGGCATTACCGCTCTCTTTGCTGAGTGTTGGAGCAGGATTATCTTTCAGACAAATTAGAAATAGTTTGCTATTAGCCCTGACGGCTTCTTTCATTAATGCAGCAGTACTTCCGTTCGCTGGATATTTAATAGGTAGAATATGGGCGCTGTCTAATCATCAGATTCTTATTGCGCTTATCTTTCTTGCTTGTCCTACAGCATCTTCAGTATACATATATGCAAGAGAACTGCATGGAAATCATGTTTTTGCCGGAAATGTCATAGTTATCACTATTATTATGTCTGTATTTTCGCTTGGGGCTGTTCTCGCAATATTTATGTAATTGGGACAACTAATATAAGAAAGATACCTGGAAAGGTATACTGCTATCGGTAATTATGATATAGCTGACGATATATAAAGAAATGGGAGTGTAGGTGGAATGAGTGTATTCGAAATATTGATGCTGATCTGCTTCGGAGCCGCCTGGCCAATATCAGTAAAGAAATCCTATACATCCAGAACAAACAAAGGGAAGAGCCTGTTTTTCCTCTGTATACTGGAGATAGGATATATTGCCGGAATTATTCATAAAGTATTGTACAGTTTCGATCTGGTAATAATTCTCTATATAGTGAATTTAATAATGGTTTTTACTGATATCATGATGTACTACCGAAATTACCGCATATCCCAACAGTAAAATATCCCTATAGTTGAACTGTTCCTGAATAGAGCCTGTTCTGCACCTCATCATAGATCGCTCTGGCATTGGAATAGAATATTTTCTCAATATCCTGTGTCCCCAGACCAATATGTTCAGAGGCTGTTCTAAATGCCCGCAGCTCCTCATACATAAAGAAAGTAAGATTCTCGGCCTCTGCACCGGAAACCTCACGCATATTAGGATCGTATGACACATCACCATACATTCCTTTGGGAACAAT
This sequence comes from Bacteroidota bacterium, assembly GCA_013202335.1. The sequence continues at coordinate 2,483 of JABMQR010000304.1, read as the reverse complement.
ATTTACATATGCACCATTTTCACAAATCCTGCGCATCCGCATCCGGAGAATTGGCAGATCGGAACCGAAAAGCAGTCGCCCGGAACCGACACAATTCAATGTCTCAGAAATGGCTTCGGCGTTTGTGGTGGCACTGAAATCAATGACAAGCCGTTTTGTCTGCTTAAGTACCTCAAAAGCATTCCCAAAATCTTCCCGACAGTAAGCTCTGCCGATATGTGCATAAATTACGTGAATATTTGGATATTTTTCCTCAATCTCCAGCATCTGTGCAAGATTCACCGGATCGCCCAGCCGGCCATCCCGTGGAATGTGCAGCATAAGAATCATATGATATTTATTCAGGACTTCAAGTTGATGAGGAGGAATAAAGTCAAAAATCCTAATCTCTTTTCTTGATATATAAGCCGGTGCAAGATTCAGGTAGACTTTTATTCCCAGATGCCTTCCCCGAATGATTCGTGCCAGAAGGCTGTCTGCTTTCCATTCCGGAAAAGCGTAGAGCAGGGAAGGAACATTGAATTTTTTTGCACTCTCCTCAATGTACCTGTTTTGGGACTCATGATCATCAGCTCTTGTAACGCTGGTAAAGATTAATGGGGTAACCACCTTGCCGGGAAACATGAGATTGTAGGTTTCCAGTAGATTCTCAATAGGATTCTCTTCTGCCACCAGGGCAGGCCAGGTTACAGCCCTCCTTTTGCCTGCTGGTTCAGCAAATTTGAATTTCTTTAACCATACATGGGTATGTGTATCAATTATTTTCTCCGGAAGAAACGGTGCAAGCTCTTCCTCATATACTTTTCTGTCAATATCTTTTATTTGAAATAGATCTCTGCTCATCCTGATTCCTCCTGTTTAACCTATAACCTTAACATCCCAGCCAAGCTGCTCACCAAAAGTTTTCAGCGTCTCAATTCTCTCATCATAGATAAGCCCAGAGTGATGGGTGCCACCGAGTTTGCTGTATTCTGATAGAAAATCGCTGATTGGAAGAGTTGATTGAATCCAACCGTGGACAGAACTGGAGAATTCAGTTTTATCTGATCCAATAACCTTTACCGGGCAAATGAGCAGGCGAAATGATTTTGTTGAGAGGGGTATAAGGTTAACCAGAAAAGCATCACCCTTCATACATTGTCCTGTGGAGAAGACCGGAGGAAGTGCATCGCTGAAGTTGTACTCTTTTGCCTGCATTTTAGCAGTCTTTGGACAAATTCTTGGGTTTATTTCACCCATATGACTCAGGAATAGTTGATTGCTTTCCCAGTCAGGACAGAATATTTCTGTAAAGGTTGATTTGGCATTTAATTTTAGCAGTGACCCTACCAAAGCTGCAGTGAGGATATCACCTTCACCGGCATAGCCGATCCCCTCATACATTCCGACAGCTGCAAATAAGAATGGTACTCTTTTAATAGGTGATTTTGTAGTTACTGAGAGGAAGTTGCAGGTAAAACCGTCGAGGGATTCCTTCTCTGCCCAGACTCTGAGCAGTTGGGTGACTTCAGCATTCGCACGCATAATATCATCAGGCACATCGGAAATATCAGCAAATGTCTCATAATAGGAGATCTCATCGTCAACGGATCGTATTGCTTCCATGGGTGTTGAACCCTGATCCTTCCCGAAGGTAATGGTCTCAATACCATACTCCTCTTTAAGAGCAGTGGGTTCAATCTGGAAGTCTCCCATTCCGGCAAACGGTTCACCAAGGATACCAATTTTGGATCCCTTAAAACTTTCAGCTGCCGCAATACCACGAATCCGATCTATGACTCTGTCAATCACATCTGACTCTTCCCAGTGGCCTGATTCGATATAGAATTGACGATTATTCCGCACAAGCATACTGCACATGTCCTGTACACCATGAATGCCGTGGTTGAAAGAGATTCTTTCCGGCAGCTGAGTTGGTCCAAAAGGAAAATCGGGGGTGGTGTTTAGTATGATCAGCGGAATCTCTGTACTGAGTAAAGGTTTTATTGACTCCAGAGAGGGCGAATAGGCTAGATGAAGTGTAACAATGGCCTGAACATTCTCTTTTGAGAATGCATCAACTGCACTTTGGAACTCCTGTTCAAGGCGACATATTTGCGTTGTCTCAACAGTGATACCTTTTTTTCTGAGGAGGTCTGCAATGTGTAAGTAAAAGGATTCAATTGCTTCGTGCATAGATGGGGCAACATCGTCATATAATTTAAGATAGAATGGTAATAATCCAATTGATAGTTTCATAGGGGGTCTCTCTCTTTTTATAGTGATACGAACGTTGGGGATAGTTTAACAACAATCTGTTATTAGAAAACCATTTATCAATTGAGGATCTTTCAAAATTAGGAAATTTTGAAAGATCTACCTATTAGTGAAGTTTTTGATGGTTTGTAATTACTTTAGATACAATAAGATAAACCATTCGTCAAAAACTTCTAAAGACAATTTCTTATAAATCTTCGATTTATGAAATTGGCTCATGTATATAG
>JABMQR010000303.1 GCA_013202335.1 Bacteroidota bacterium | reverse complement strand
GATCCTATTTTCCCTTCCAGCGCAACTCTGGCACCAACACCTGAAGTTTCAGCTGAAGTGAAGTTATTTATTGAACCGTTAAATGCAGATATCTCAATCTCTTTCCCCATTGAGTAATAGAGTTCAGAAGATACCGGCTGTTTATCAATAATTTTCAGTAGTAAATCCTTAATCATGCTCTGCCTCCTACCACTAAACCTGAGACCTTTATGGCCGGTTGTCCTACATTAGCCGGAATTGAACCGGAGAGCGAACCGCACATACCTGTACCAAACTCCATATTATTACCTACCATCTCAATATTCATAAGAATATCCGACCCCTTTCCTATCAATGAAGCACCTTTAATTGGTTTACTGACCTTCCCTTTCTCAATAAGATAGGCCTCCATTACGGAAAAGTTGAAGTCTGTTGTGGGTGGATTCACTGAACCGCCGCCCATATTTCGGCAATACAATCCATAATCAATACTTGCTATCATATCATCCAGATTACTGTCTCCTTCAGCTATATAAGTATTTGTCATACGGGATGTGGGTGCAAATTTATAAGATTCTCTTCTTGAGCTGCCTGTAAGGGGATGATCCATCCGAATTGACCCCAGTTTATCAACCATATAAGAGACAAGCATTCCATCCTTAACCAGAACATTTTTCTGGGTGGGATGCGCCTCATCATCAATATTTGCAGAACCCCATGCATTGGGAACTGTTCCATCGTCTATGGCAGTTACTATTGGCGAAGCTATCTGCTGGTTAAGTTTGCCGCTGAATACCGAGGCGTTTTTTCCCACACTGGTGGCCTCAAGTGCATGTCCGCAGGCTTCATGAAATATAACCCCGCCGAATCCGTTAGCGATGACCACCGGAAATTTTCCCTGCGGTGCATAGTCAGCCTCAAGCAGGACACAAGCCATCCGCGCTGCTTCTCTGGCAATAGATTCCGGGCTTATTGCCTCAAACATTTCAAACCCCATTCCTCTGCCCGGTGCGTACATCCCTGTCTCTCTTTTATCTCCGTCAGTTGCGATACATTGAACAACCATGCGTGTCCGTACCCGATGATCCCGGGAATACCTTCCGTCACTTGAGGCAACAGTTACTTTCTGGTCATTATCAAGATAACGAACCATCACTTCGGTAATTTTTTTTGAGTATTGTCTTCCCGCTTGATTTGCCCGTTTGACGGCTCCCACCTTTGTTTGCAGATCCACCGTATCCGGTAAAATAGAGATGGGTAAAATTGATGTATATTCATAGGGAACCAGAGAGTTGACTACTCCGGTTTCCCCTGCCGCAGCAGCTGCTGATATATCATCAGCAAGTTTTCGAAGTTTCCGCTCATCAACATCACCGGCATACATATAGATGAAGTCAGTCCCGGTTATAATCCGCAGCCCGGCTCCGGCAACAATGCCGCTGGTTATATTCTTTACTTTTCCTGAGTCATACGAAATACCGGATTTAACCGTCTCCTCAATAAAAATATCTGCATAATCACCACCACGGGAGAGTGCTTTTTTCAGAATCCCGGTTAATAATTCCTGTGAAAATTCCATTGATCCTCCATTCAGGGCTAATTAATAATGCCCCCGCCAATAACTTTATCTTCCAAATATATAACTGCGGATTGCCCCGGCGTAATTACCGAGGGTTCATCCAAATTAACAACTATACTCTTTTCTCCATCATCAGAATCTCTAAACCCAATACTACAGGGGATTGATGGAGAATTATACCGTATTTTTACTGCTGCGGTAATTTTATCCACCCCTGTACCCGATTCCCTCAGCACCACCTCCGGTGGAACAAACCAGGTCGCCTCTGTAAGAGAGAAGGTTGATTCCGGCAGCTCTTCTTTCCTGCTGACCGTGATGCTGTTTTTTTGAGAATTAACCTCTGAAACATACCAGGGTCCATCAGCAAGTCCAAGTCCCTGCCTTTGTCCAATAGTATAATGCATATACCCTCTATGCTTACCGAGCAGATTGCCCTGCCTGTCGAATATATCTCCCGGGTTATAAAGTATTTCATCACCAAAATAATCGGCCAGGAAATCTGTATATTTCTCCGGCACAAAGCAAATATCCTGACTCTCTTTCACACTGGTTCCCGGCAGCCCCTGCGCTCCGGCAACAGCAACAATTTCTTTTTTGGTTTTATCCCCGAGAGGAAAGAGTATATAGGGAAGAATATCAGGATTAATGCGATAAAGCATATAGGATTGATCCTTCACACTATCAATTCCTTTTCTTATTACCGGATAACCAAAGAGTGAGCTTTTTCGGGCATAGTGGCCGGTGGCAAAATAGAGGGGTTCCCCTTTAATAAGTAATCCATCCTGAACGGCCTGTTTCTGAAGTTTATGATAAAACTGGCTGAACCGAACCCGCTCATTACAGCGGACACAGGGATTGGGCGTCTTCCCATTCCTGTAGGACTCTGCAAAATCTGCGATTACTTTCCGGTGAAACTCATCAATCATATCAAATCGGTAATAGGGTACTCCCCGACTCTCGCACAGGCGTCTGGCCCGGCCTAAGGTCTCATCATTACAGGTCTTTGAGGCTACACAAATGTCATGACTCGCCCCGATTACGGTTTCCCATTCCTGCTGGAGAAGAAATAGTGCAGCGCTTGAATCTATACCGCCGCTCAACCCTACGGCTACTGTTGAGTGAATTTTGCCCATCTCTATACAATAATGATTTTTATTCATTGTGCAATAGCCTCCTCTTGACAACAGAGCAATCCTGGCCTACAGTTTTCGCATGTTGGAACACAATTTTTTCACACAGCCTCCCAGGGTTTTTGCTCACAGAGGCGACTCGGAATTTTATCCGGAAAACACGCTCCCTGCATTTATAAGTGCTGAGAAGCTCAAGGTTGATGTCATTGAGACTGATGTGCATCTTACCGCTGATGATGATGTTGTCATCTGGCACGACAAAACTCTCGACCGTCAGACAAACGGTACGGGAATTGTGGAAGCGTTCACCCTCAAACAGCTGAAAATGCTTGATGCCGGCTACTATTACACGAAGGATGATGGAAAAACTTTCCCATTCCGTGGAACCGGGGTAACTCTCATGTCACTTGATGAGGTTCTGGAGACACTTCCTGATATGCGGTTTAATATTGATTTAAAGACAAAAGATTCCCGGCTTCCCATTAAATTTACTGAGATTGTAGGAAGACATAATGCATGGGATCGAATTCTCGGAGCAAGTTTTCATACAGAGAGTTTACAGGCTCTCAGGTCACTTATGCCGGGCATGTCAACAAGTTTTTCAACCTATGAAGTATTTACCCTCTTCATGAAACAAAAACTGGGTTTCAGACCCTCCTCCCGGGAAAAATTGAAAGGACAGGTTTTGCAGGTACCGGAGCGATACGGCATCCTGAAGGTTCTGACAGACAGTTTTATGCAGACTTTCCATGAAGCAGGTTTGTACATCCATGTCTGGACCATAAATGATGAGGCTGATATGCGTCGTCTAATACGGATGGGTGCAGATGGAATCTTTACTGATAACCCAAGGCTGCTCCAGAAAGTATATGCTGATCTTGCTCTGTTAAACAGCCCTTGACCTGACTAAAAAACAGTAGTTTTTTAGTCTTTGAAGTTTTCAATTCGAAAACTTCTATCATCCAGGTAGTTTTTTAGTCTTTGAAGTTTTCAATTCGAAAACTTCTATCATCCAGGTAGTTTTTTAGTCTTTGAAGTTTTCAATTCGAAAACTTCTATCATCCAGGTAGTTTTTTAGTCTTTGAAGTTTTCAATTCGAAAACTT
>JABMQR010000302.1 GCA_013202335.1 Bacteroidota bacterium | reverse complement strand
CTGGAAGGATATTGCCAAAAACTCATTCCTTAAATGGTATGTAAACCCGGAGATGCCTAAAGAAGCAATCAACAACTTTATGGAAATTGGGAGATTTGAAAATGAATTAGAAAAACAGAAGAAACTGTTTGCAGAACTTTTGAATAAAAATCAGCTGTATGTTAATTTATCCGAAATTGATGACGAAGATTTTAAAGTGAGTGAAGAAGATAAAAAATTAAATCAGTCATTTTACGGGGAGGCATATAATGGCTGATAAATTTCTGTATGAAGAACTGGATGCCGTATCCAAAATGGGATTTTTAAAAAAAGAGATCCCGGACTATTTCAAAGATAATCTAAATCCTAAATTTGAACTGCGTCCTTATCAAGTAGAAGCCTTCTCCCGTTTTTTTCACTGTTTAGATAATGATTTCCCCGGCAAAGACCGGCCTTTGCATTTTCTTTTCAACATGGCAACCGGCAGCGGAAAAACACTGATTATGGCAGGATTAATACTGTATTTATATGAAAAAGGTTATCGGAATTTTCTCTTTTTTGTTAATTCGACCAATATCATAGAAAAAACCAAGGATAATTTTCTCAATCCTTTATCTTCCAAGTTTCTCTTCAAAGAAAATATCCGTATAGGAACCAGAAGAGTCAAAGTAACTCCGGTTATCAACTTTGAAGGTGTAAATGATAAGGATATTAATATTTGTTTTACCACTATTCAAAAACTACATTCTGACTTGACAAGCGAAAAAGAAAATGCAGTTACCTATGAAGATTTTAAAGATAAAAAGATTGTGCTGCTTTCTGATGAGGCACACCATATCAACACCCAGACTAAAACACAGTTGGAATTATTTAAAAACTGGGAAAATACTGTGGAGCGAATATTTAAGCAAAATGAGGATAACCTGCTTTTAGAGTTTACCGCTACATTGGATTATTACCATAAAAATATTGTGGAAAAATATTGCAATAAAGTTATTTATCGTTACGATCTTCGTCAATTCCGAAATGACGGCTATTCCAAAGATGTCTATATCGTACAGGCTGATTTTGAAGAGAAAGAGCGTATTCTTCAGGCATTGATTTTAAGTCAGTACAAACAGGAAGTCGCGGCGAAGCATCGGATTAACCTGAAACCGGTTATTTTATTTAAAGCACAAAAAACCATTGCCCAATCACTGGAAAATAAAGCGAATTTTCATAAGCTGATGGACAGTCTTTCGGGTAATGATATTGAGAGAATTCGCAAAAAATCAGATATCCCTTTGGTAAAACGTGCATTTGGTTTTTTTGATGAAAACAAGATCAGTTCTAAACAACTGGTAGAAAGGCTGCGCCGAGAGTTTGATGAAAGTCGCTGTATCTCGGTAAATGAAGAGAAAGAAAAGGAAAATCAACAGATTCTTCTTAATTCCCTCGAGGATAGAGATAATCAAATACGGGCGATATTTGCCGTGCAGAAATTGAATGAAGGATGGGATGTTTTGAATTTATTTGATATTGTTCGCTGTTATACTACCCGTGATTCCAGATACGGAACACCCGGGAAAACAACCATATCAGAAGCCCAGCTTATTGGGCGTGGGGCGAGATACTTTCCTTTTACTACCGGGGAAAACAATGATCGTTTTGTCAGAAAATTTGATAAAGATCTAAATGATGAAATGCGAGTATTAGAAGAACTTCACTACCACAGCATAAATGATTCCCGTTACATTTCCGAACTTCGTACTGCACTAATTGAGGAAGGCATGATGGATGAACGAGAAATTGAAAAAGAACTGAATCTAAAAGAATCTTTTAAGGAGAGCGATTTTTATAAACACGCTCTAATCTATATCAATGAGCGGGTAAAAAATAATTATGAATATGTTAAATCATTTGCTGATCTTGGCGTAAGCAAAAGAAATTATGTTCACATGATAGCAAGTGGACATGGATTGACAGAGGCCTTGCTTAGTGGGAATGGAAATGTGAGAGCTGTTGCAGAATCAGCTCGAAAGGATATAAAAGTTAAAGATATTCCGTGCTATATTACTTACAATGCTATTTCAAAAAATTCATTTTATACTTTCCGGTCT
>JABMQR010000301.1 GCA_013202335.1 Bacteroidota bacterium | reverse complement strand
GCTTTAATTAGTTTCTGGAGTACCTCCATCAACTTTTTAACATCTGCAAAATGTAAACCTGTTGTGGGCTCATCAAGAATATATAATGTTTTTCCTGTGCTTCTTTTTGAAAGCTCAAGACTTAACTTTACCCTTTGTGCTTCTCCGCCGGATAAGGTTAGTGCTGATTGCCCAAGTTTTATATATTCTAATCCAACTGAAACCAGTGTGTCGAGCTTTCTCTTTACAGAAGGAACAGCAGAAAAGAATTCAGCAGCATCTTCAACACTCATATTTAGCACATCATGAATATTTTTACCCTTATACCGCACATTGAGGGTCTCATTATTAAACCGTTTTCCTCCGCACACATCACATGTAACATAAACATCAGGTAAAAAATGCATTTCAATTTTCAATGTCCCATCACCATGACAATGTTCACATCTGCCACCCTTTACATTAAAGGAGAACCTTCCAGCTTTATATCCTCTTGCTTTTGATTCGGGGATACTTGCATACAATTCGCGGATAGGAGTAAATGTACCAACATAAGTTGCTGGATTTGATCGGGGGGTTCTTCCAATTGCACTTTGGTCAATATTAATTACTTTATCAATATGCTCAAATCCGAATATATCATCAAATGAATCAACTGGTATTTCCCGATTACCACCAAGTATCTTTGCTTTTAAAATCGGGTATAGTATTTCATTCAACATGGTTGATTTTCCTGAACCTGAAACACCGGTAATAACCGTCATGGTACCTAATGGCAGTGCTAAGGAAATATTCTTTAAATTATTTCTTCTTGCACCGGTAATCTTAATAAAATTACCGTTTCCTTTACGTCTCTCTTTTGGGATATTAATTTTCAGTGCCCCTGAGAGGTATTTACCTGTAATACTTTTCGGATTTTTCTGAACCTTATCAGGTGTTCCGGCAGCTGTTATATAGCCTCCATGAATCCCTGCTCCAGGACCAAGGTCAATGAGATAATCGGCCTCTCTTAACATAGCCTCATCATGTTCAACAACTATTAGGGTATTACCCAGATCACGCAAATCTTTTAAGGTATGTATTAACCTATTATTATCTCTTTGATGCAGACCAATAGAAGGTTCATCAAGCACATACAGAACACCGGTAAGTGAAGATCCAATTTGTGTTGCAAGACGAATTCTTTGTGCTTCACCTCCAGAAAGTGTCCCTGCGGTTCTCTCAAGGGTAAGATAATCCAATCCTACATTTATAAGAAAGGAAAGTCTTGAAACTATCTCTTTAAGTATTTGACGGCTGATTTTTGTATCTGTCTCATTAAGAATAAGTGTTTGAAAGAAATCCATAGCTTTCCTGATAGACATTTTAGAAGATTCAACTATGTTCAGATTGTTGACAAGTACCGCAGTGCTCTCCTTTCTAAGTCGTGAACCACCGCAGGTATCGCAAGGTTTGCTGGCCATAAAGGACTCAAGCCATTGCCGGATTCCATGGGAATTTGTTTCATAGAACCTTCTTTTTAAGTCATTAATAATTCCTGAGAATTTTTTATCAAATTTATATGTCCCATTATTTTTTTCATTGGTATAAACCATATGAATTTTTTCATCAGTTCCATAGAGAATTTTATGAACTAATTCTCCTGGAAGTTCATCAAAAGGGGTATCTAATGAAAAATTAAAATGTTCAGATAATGATGCGAATTGGCTTCTATTCCAGGCCGCTTCAGGATTAGAAGTTGCAATTGCACCTTCATTAAAAGTTTTTGACATATCAGGGATAATTCGCTTAGGGTCAAATTCAGTCTTAATACCTATTCCATGACAGTCAGGACATGCTCCGTATGGATTATTGAAAGAAAACAAACGCGGCTGCAGTTCAGGAATATTTATACCACAGTCTGTACATGAATTTTTTTCAGAAAACAATATAACTGTTTGAGTTGACAAATCAAGAAAAGAAACCAGCCCATCTGTTATTGATAATGCTGTTTCCATCGAATCAGCCAAACGTTTTCGATTCTCAAAATTAAGAATAATTCTATCAACAATAATTTCAATATCGTGTTTTTTCTTTTTATCAAGTTCAATTTTTTCCTCAGTCTCATGAACAACGCCATTTATACGGACACGAGCAAATCCGGCCTGCCTTGCATCCTCGATTACTTTCTTATGTTCTCCCTTTTTCCCACGGACAATCGGGGCCATAAGCATAAGTCGGGTTCCTTCAGGAAGTTCATATATCTGTTCAATAATCTGATCAATTGATTGTTCGTGAATTTCTTTACCGCATACCGGACAATGCGGTTTACCAATACGTGCCCAGAGAAGTCGGTAATAATCATAAATCTCAGTGACTGTTCCAACTGTTGATCTTGGATTCTTATGAGTCGTTTTCTGTTCAATAGCAATAGCCGGTGATAATCCCTCGATATAATCCACATCCGGTTTCTCTACTCTTCCGAGAAACTGACGCGCATATGCCGAGAGTGATTCAACATATCTTCTCTGCCCCTCTGCAAATATAGTATCAAAAGCGAGTGAGGATTTACCAGAACCACTTATACCGGAAACTACAATCAGTTGATCACGATCAAATTCCAAATCGATATTTTTGAGGTTATGTTCCCTGGCACCTCTAATTATTAGTTTTTTCATTTATTACCTTCTGCAGTTCTTCCATGAATTCCTGTTTGCACATTTTGATAGTAGTTTTCCTTACAATTTCACCTTTCCTGAAGATAAATACTTCTTTACCAATACCAGTTATTCCCATATCTGCATGAGAAGCCTCTCCAGGTCCATTTACTGCACAACCCATTACAGCAATTGAAACAGGTTGAGTTATACTTTGAAAATAATCCTGCATTTCAGCAACAAACCAATGTGTATCAAAACCTGACCTTCCGCACTTTGGACAGGAAATAAGCTGAATTCCTGAATTATGAAGATTCAGCATCTTGAGAATTTCTTTTGCAGCATGAATCTCATCTTTAAGGGGACCAGTAATAGAAACGCGTATAGTATCACCAATTCCTTCATTCAGCAGTCTGCCGAGAGTAAAAGCGCTTCTTGCAACAGATGGTATAACAGGTCCGGCTTCCGTTACACCTAGATGAAGTGGGTAGTTGAATTTATTAGAGAATTGTTTATTTACATTATAGGTGGTTTCATGATCAGAGTCTTTTAGTGAAACAATAATATTTTCATAAGACTCTGAAAGGAATAAATTAATATAATCTTCAACAAGAAAAATCATTGCTTCAGGCCGGTTTTTATTGTTTCTCAGTTTTAATGGTAAAGATCCTCCATTAAGTCCAATTCTGATAGCACAATTATAATCGGCTGCAGCATGAATAATTTCACGAACCTTCCAGTCTGCTCCTATATTACCAGGATTAATCCGTATTTTATGAACTCCAGCTTCTATAGATTTCAAGGCCAGTTTATAATCAAAATGTATATCAGCAACAACCGGCATAGGGGATTTACGTACCAGTTTTCCAAGAATATCAATGTCAGATTCTGATTGTGCTGAAAAACGAATTATATCACACCCTAAAGTATGTAAATCTGTAATTTCATCCAATAACTCTTTTTTATAAGCACGAATAGGTTTATCCCACATGGTTTGTATAGAAATAGGATTTCCAGAACCAATTGGTACATTTCCTACCATAACTTTTTTTGTTATTTTTCTTTCCATTTTAAAAATATACCACAAACGAGAAAATGGTTGTATCTTTTTCACTCAAACATGTAAACATTTGTTTATATATTTAGAATTCAAAAAAGAATACAACCTTTTACTACATTAAAGATTATACAGTGACCTGAAGCCGGCGGGATCGTAATAGCTGAAAATTAATAGGTAGAAAAGAATTATCCCAATAATTTTTACCCAAAAAACAGGAAAAAGTTTTTTGTTCGATTAAATCCTTTACTGAAATTGGTTTAACATTCATAAAACCCACCATCTTCAGGTCACTTTATAAAGATTAATCATTCCTGTACTATAAGATTAGTCATAATTTTCTGACAATGTAAAAGTCCTGAAACTATACTCTATGAGTTTGCATTCAGTAATAACAGCAGGAATACCATTACAAAGAGTGCTACAGTCTCAACAATACCAATAACTATAAGATAGTTGGCAGTACCCTTTCCTGTTTCACCAAGTGCATCAGCAGCACCAGCAGCAGCTTTCCCCTGCATAGCAGCAGAAGCTCCAATAGCCAATCCGCCAAATACTCCGGCACCCAGCCTAATCAGAGAAGGAGCTGTAACAGCATCGTTAATAAACTGCATAAGCAAAAACCCATAAATAGTCTGAGTTAACGCTACTCCTGAAAAAGCAACCAGCATGAATGGTGCTGTCTTATTATTAGCATAACATTTCTTCCAAACACCGACTGATGCAGATGCCGCAGTACCGGTACCTAACGCTGAGCCAAACGCTGCAAGACATAAAGCAGCTGCCGGACCTAATAATCCAATATCCATAAATCTCTCCTTAGCATATATTAAGCAGTTTAATATATTATTTATTAAACTGTTTAAGTTCTATCATAAAAATCAGCAAAATAGCTGCTTTTATACTCATTCAACGGGTTATAAGCAGTTCCTGACCACTCCATACCCATTTGTCCGGAAAATTCAAGCATATTCAGTCGTACACCATGAACAATTACGGACAACAATCCCATAGCAATATTTAAACCATGTCCAATTAACAGAATTAATATAGCTCCGACAATCGCAATTCCACCCGGGAAACTTGAAGCTATTGTATTAAAGCTTGACGCAATAGCCACAGAAGACATGCCAACAGCAAATAATCTTATATACGATATAATATTTGAAAAAGCACTTATTGAATCCAGAAATGTCGTAAACAATCCTGAGAATCCCTTCAACAATCCGCTCATGAAATTTTTTGACTTGCTCTGCTCACCAAAAATAACAATTACAGCCAACCCACCAAGTATTGCGTAGATACCCCACGATGGAAAATCCTTATTCAATACCAGTTTCAATGTTAAGGTATACAAACCGATTAAAAGTGATAACCAACCGATTTGAGCTATAGATTTCAACATTGGTAATTGCCTGATGAAATTGATGATACAAGCCAGACTTAACTGAATAATACCTAAGATAAAACAAATATACATTACAAATTCAGCAGCATTTTGAGAGGTAATATCAAATAATTTCGGAAATGAGGATATTCCAGGTATTACAAATTGTTTGAAAAAAGGCATACTAACAATCGTACCACTTCCAAACCAGGTTCCTGTAACAGCTCCCCAGAGAATAGTACTTATACTTAATACATATATTAATCTAACCAGTTCACCAGCTTTTTTTGTTTTAATATTAAGAGCAACTGCACCTGCAAGAAAAATTACTCCATACCCTGCATCCCCAATAATCATTGCACAAAAAACAGCAAAGAACATGAGAAAAAACATACTGATATCATATTCCCTGTAGCCTGGAATAGTTCCCAATAAGTTAAAAACAGGTTGAATCATGCGTACCAACCAATTATTTTTAAGTTTCGTTGGAACAGTATCATCATCTGAAGGAGTTTCAATTAGCAGTCCCCAGGAATTCTCAACAGAGGTATTTCTGAATGCTGCAACAGAATTTTCAGGAATATACCCTGTTACCCAGGAAACAGGTCCATCACAACCCATATTTTCCTGAACAGTTTTTAACTGGTGTTCTGATTCAATAATACTCTTTACATCTTTATAAACAAGTAAATTTTTGTTTTCTTCAGCAATTATGGCGTTAATACGTTTTATACACTTATTATTTAGTAAAATTTTATGCTGAATATCATCAAGACTCATTCCATTATGTTTTAGTATTTTTACAAACTCCGGTAAATTATTCTCTCTGACATCAAGTAAAACAATATACGCAAGTTTTTTACTGTTTTTAATTGAGATATAAGGAAATTCATCTCCTAATAAGCCTAATGATTTTAGAGGAACCTCAGCAGGAAGAATTTTAATACCACAACTCTGTAAATATTTTATATCATCAGGTTGAAAATTCCCCCAGAATGAAAGTCTTTCAACAAAAGTGTTTAATTCCTGTATATAATCTTTCTTTTCGCCCTTTTCAATTAAAAGCGTATCAAGTTCTCGACAATGTGAAATAACAGCATGCAAGGAGTCACTTCTTTTCTTAAATTCATTTCCGGAAGTTTCTGATGGTTTGTTTTTTTTGTTGGATTCCTGTTCAATCGCTGAAACAACTTTATGAAACAGAGCCAACAGCTGCTCATCACGTTCAATCTCTTCAGATCGCTTTGATCCAGATTCAGAAATATGTAACACACCCGCTTTTCTTAAAATAGCAAGAGAAGGTATTAGTTCATTGTTTTTTACTAAAACAGAAACCTTTTTCATTTTCTCTATCATATTACGATACCTTATCCAGTTTGATTTTAGCTATTTTACCTCTAACTACTGCTGCAGTCTGCTGATCACCCAGATAAATACGTATTTTCCGTATTTGCTCTTTCGTTTCAGGTATTTTAACTTTCTCAAATAAGTTAACCCGTTGTGCAGTAATACGCAATTCATGATCCAACAACACTATTTGTCTCTCAAGAATATCAACCTCTGCATCCAGTTCAGCTATATTTTTTAAAGCCTCAATTGCAGCATCAATCCATAATGGGGTTTTAATGAGATTATAAGGAACGTTCCTGAATTTTAATCCATCGTAAACAGGAATATTTACTCCGGCAATATTCCCTTGATGACGATTTATTTCATCAACAACAATCAAAGTTTCAAGTTTTTCATTTTTTTCAAGTAATGAGTTCTCACCAAATACATCAATCCATTCAGAAATCTGCTGATAATAGTTTTCTTTCTTAAGACGAAGTTCTTTTGCTTTTTTAGAAACACTCTGTATTACCATTTGTAACTGCTGCTTTTTCAAAAGCAAAGTAGGAAGATAACGAGTAAATCTCTTTAGTTGATCTTTTTGTTTCTTTAACTCATTCTTAGTCAGTTTTACCGTTGGCATTACTTATCCTCTTTATTTAACCCCGGCCAGTATTTCATAACTAAATCTGTCTTTAATCCTGTTTCTTCAGGAGCAAAACATTCTGAAAGTATCTGCCATCCTAAATCAAGAGCTTGCTCTAATGGAATATTAACTGATAAATCCATCATTCCCTGTTCAAATTTTTCACCAAATTTTAGGAGTTTATCATCCCAATCAGACATTTGAAATCCCATTGATTTTTTCTCAAGTGATTCCTTAAAAGATGAATATAATTTTATCATTCCATCCATTAATGAACGGTGATCATCTCTGGTAGATTTGTTCACCTGCTGTTTCAATCTTGAAAGTGAACCAAACGGTTCAATTCTTCCATTTTTAAGATAATATTGTCCTTCGGTAATATACCCTGTGTTATCAGGTACAGGGTGTGTAACATCATCTCCTGGCATTGTGGTAACTGCAAGTATTGTAACAGAACCTGAACCCTCAAAATCTACCGCTTTTTCATATCTGGAGGCAAGAGAGCTGTACAAATCTCCCGGATATCCACGATTAGAAGGAACCTGATCCATAGTTATCGCAATCTCTTTCAGGGAATCCGCAAAGTTAGTCATATCAGTAAGAAGAACCAGTACTTTTTTCCCTTGAAGTGCAAACTGTTCTGCTACAGCAAGTGAAATATCAGGTACAAGAAGACATTCAACTGTTGGATCCGAAGCTGTATGGACAAAAAAGATTGCACGGTTCATAGCACCGCTTAATTCCAATTCTTCCTTGAAGTAGAGATAATCGTCATACTTTAATCCCATTCCGCCTAAGATAATCAAATCAACTTCCGCCTGCATGGCAATTCTTGCCAACAGTTCATTATAAGGTTCACCAGAAACTGAGAAAATAGGAAGTTTTTGTGATTCTACAAGTGTATTAAATACATCAATCATAGGAATACCGGTTCTGATCATATTCTTAGGAACAATTCTCTTTGCCGGATTTACCGAAGGTCCTCCAATCTCAATCATATTTTCATCAAGTATGGGTCCGAAATCTCTGGGATTACCACTTCCATCAAATATTCTTCCCATAAGATTATCAGTGAAAGAAATTTTCATAGGTTGATTCAGGAAACGTACTTCATCACCTGTTGATATTCCACGACCTCCGGCAAAAACCTGAAGTGATACGATATCACCTTTTAATCGAATAATATTTGCGAGTGAGGAACCCTGCTTGGATGAAACCATAGCAAGATCCCCGTTTTTAACTCCATCGGCACGAACTGTAATAACATTTCCTGAGATGGATTCAATTCTTGTATAAACTTTCTGCATACCTAACCGCCTGTCAGTCTTCTCAAAAGACAATTACAAAAATCATCGATATTTGTAATTGTCTCAAGTATCTATTTTTCTATCTTAAATTTTGCCTGTACTTTACTCAACAGAGATTCCTCAATCTGCGCAAACGCATCGGATTCCCATACAGAACTGTTCCAATCCAGAAATTTTTGCCTTAGTTGATTGAAAAAGGATCTTGCTTCCTGTTTCGTCGAGAGTAAAAACTTACCTTCAAGTATTTGGTAAATCACATTAAATATATATTTTTGACGTTCAATAGATACAGAACCGTCAATGGGATCAAATTGGTCCTGTTGAATATATACACTGTCAAGAAATTCAGATTTCTGGAATATAATATAATCATCCAGACTGGTACCCTCTTCGCCGACAACTTTCATCATCTGGTTAACTTCTTCACCTCTGAATAAAATGGTTCTGGCTAAATCTGTCATCTCAGTTGCAATAATGCCTGGATATTTAGTCCAACTTTCAAGAGGATGAATAGCAGGATATTTTCTGGCATTCGATCGTTCTCTGGATAATCCGTGAAAAGCTCCAACAACTTTTAGAGTTGCCTGTGTTACCGGCTCCTCAAAATTTCCACCAGCAGGGCTTACCGTGCCTCCGATAGTAACTGACCCGGTACAACCATCATATAACCGTACTAATCCGGCTCTTTCATAAAAACTTGCAATAGTAGACTCTAAATATGCAGGAAATGCTTCCTCACCAGGAATCTCTTCCAGACGGCCTGACATTTCACGCATAGCCTGTGCCCATCTGGAAGTAGAGTCTGCAAGGAGCAGTACATTTAGTCCCATTTGACGATAATACTCAGCAATAGTAACTGCCGTATAGACTGACGCCTCACGTGCTGCAACCGGCATCGAACTGGTATTACAAATAATAATAGTTCTTTCCATTAGTGATTTTCCGGTTCTGGGGTCAGTCAGTTCAGGGAATTCAATAAGCGTATCAACTACTTCACCTGCACGTTCTCCGCATGCAGCAATAATTACTATATCAACTTCGGCATTCTTACTGGTTGTTTGCTGTAATACAGTCTTTCCAGCACCAAAAGGACCAGGGATACAATAGGTTCCACCAAGTGCAACCGGTAGAAAGGTATCAACAATACGAATTTTTGTGATCATTGGATCAACAGGTTTCAATCTCTCTTCATAATTTTGTATAGGTTTCTTTATTGGCCATTTGAATACCATAGTAACAGAGTGATCAACACCATGAGGATCTGTTACTACAGCAATTTCATCGTACGCTGAATACAAACCTTTTGGTAATATCTTCTTAACAGTGAAATCTTCCTGAGCAAATCCGAAAGGAACCATGATTCTGTGCTGGAAAATTCCCTCAGGGACTATCCCAAGAGTATTTGCGGGTTTAACAATATCACCCACTTTAACCTGAGGTGTAAATTCCCATTCTTTATCAGGTATTGCATTCATATAGACACCGCGCTGAAGGAAAAATCCACATTTTTCAGCCAGATCAGGCAGTGGATTTTGCAATCCATCGTAAACCTGCCGCAATAGTCCTGGTCCGAGGTCTACACTAAGAAGATCCCCGGTAAATTCAACTAAATCACCAACACCAATGCCGTTTGTCATTTCAAAAACCTGCAAAGATGCCTGATTACCATTTATTCTGATAACCTCAGCTTTGAGTCTCTTATTACCAAGAATAATATAACCAACTTCATTTTGTGAAATATTTCCTGAAAATTCCACAGTCGCCATATTCCCATTAATTCCGACTATTTTCCCGGTATTCATCTAGTACAACTCCAAATCGTTACTTTTCTTTTTGTATATACATAATACTAACAGATTAATCTGCTAACTATCCTGCTATAAACTTTCATCTGTAGCTTGTATATTCGAAAATATGTGTTTAAAAGCCTCCAACCCCTGCTCTTTATTTTGAGCAGAATGCCTTTCAAGCAGTTGAATCTTTAAATAATAGGTAATTAACATTACAAGATCAAAAAAATGATTTGTACAAAGTTCCTCAATAAAATCCCATTTAACAGAAAACAATAAGTTTTCCGCCTCAAGGGGGTTAGATGCCTGCATTAATTGTTTAACAATTTCTACTGTACCCGGTATTTGTCTAAAAGAAACAGAATACTCGACAGAATCGATTCCCATTTTCTCAGCTCGGGAGTACGCTAAATCAATATGCAAAGCCGTAATAAAATTATTCCATAAGTCAATTACTGCATGTAGGGCGGCATTCCCGGATCCATCAAAAACTGCTTCAGACAAAACTGCGAGATCTTTATCTGCAATCTGTGAACTGCATAATGAAATGAATTCTTTAGATGAAAAAGGCAATTCAGTGTTTTTCTTCAACATAGGTAATGAAGCCGCAAAATAATAATAGCCAGGCAAAGTTATTCTCCTTTTCCTGCTGCTTGTATCAATAGTTTTTTGAGTTCAGGGTTAAGGAACTTTCCAAGCATATCAGCAAGAACGTCCGGTGTGACATTAAAATAACCACTTCCGTCCTTATCAACAACTCTAAACCCGCTTGAAAGATTCTTAACTGGTTTAAGTTCATATCCTTTTTTAAGTTTTTCACCTACATCTTTTAAGAGTAGTTCCTGAACTTTTTTAAGACTACCTTCAGGTAACTGAATAACTTCTTTATTACCAGCAGCTAAATCGGAGGTTATTAAAATTTTAATTAAACCAGCGAGAAGAGCTTCATTTTGCAGTTCAGCAGCTAAACGTTCCTGCAGAAGCATCGTAAAAATCGCAGTGATATTTTTCTGCAGTGACAGAAGAAGATCTCTCGATGCCTGGGTAATAGAAGAGATACTGCTTTGTTCTTTCGTCTCAGAAGTTCTTTCAGCATCACTTATCATCTGTGCTGCTTTCTTACGTGCATCAGAAATGATAGCTTCTGCTTTATCATTTGCGGAATGAATGATTAAATCAGCTTTTTGTTCAGCAGTTTCAATCCCTTCTCTTTTTATTGAATCAATTAATTCCTGTAATTTTACTTCCATGCGTTTCCTCATGATATTGTCAAAATAAATAGGCTTACTTTTTACTATAGAAACAAGCCTTTTACAAGACTAATACGGCACATCAATTTAAATAGATGAATGTTTTCCCATACCCACCATCTTCCGGGCGGGCAAATTCAAAATGATCAATTTCCTTTAAACCCTGCAGATAGTCATGAATTCCTCTCTGAAGAATTCCATCACCTTTTCCATGAATAACGGAAAACTGCAGCATATTATGCATAAGAGCGTTATCTATTTGCTTTTGCAGAGCACTTAAAGCTTCCGGTAAAGTATTCCCGCGAACATCCAGATTAAATACCGGCTTTGAAGAAGTAAATGAATCAACAGAGAATTGATAACTTGGTTTCGAGATTTTTTTTTCTTTATTCTGACTCTCAGACATAGGTGACATTGCACTTTCAGGAAATGTTATCTTCATAGAATCAACAAGTACTACCCAATAACCTTTTCGTTCCTGTCGTAAAATCTCACCCTCTTTGCGGGCACTTCCAACTCGTACACTCATACCTTGCTGAAAATCATAGTTCCCGTCCGGATTAAGAGAATCCTTCTCAATG
The DNA here is from genome assembly GCA_013202335.1 of Bacteroidota bacterium. The sequence continues at coordinate 20,296 of JABMQR010000301.1, read as the reverse complement.
TTAAGTGCATTTTTTTCTGATTCAATTTTCTGATCAAGCTCACGAATAAAAGTCTTTACCTTTATTGTTTTTTCCCGGGTAATTTCTCCTTCCTTAATTTCCCGAACAAGATTTTCAAGCATTTTTTTTGTTGTATTGGCAAATTTACCAAGTTCAGAAAGTTCAGAATTCTTACGAATATGTTCCAGTTGTTTAACCTGCAGCATTTTCAAATCATAATTTCTTATTTTTTCCTGTAAACTTTTCTTTTTTCCAAGTATCTCCTGCAGTACTTTTTCCTGATCGCGCTTCTTTTCCTCCAGTCCTTTTATAATGGTACTAATCTTCACAGTTTCGTCGGTTAGATAGGACTTAGCTGTGCCGGTAATAACTTTCGGCATCTGCATTCGCTCAGCAGTTTCAATTGCATAGCTTTCACCAGGTAGTCCTGATATGACACGATAAGTTGGCACATTATTAGCCTCATCAAATTCCATAGAAGCATTAATAATACTGGTAGCCGCATATGCATACTGTTTTAATACAGAATGATGACTGGTAATCAGAGTAACCTGGGCTTTTTCAGCTGAATATTCCAGTATCGATCTTGCAAGTGCCGAACCCTCTACAGGATCGGTTCCTGCCCCCAGCTCGTCAAAAACAAGAAGTGACTTCGGGAAATCTATTACTTCATGAAGTATTTCACTTATATGTTTCATATGCCCGGAAAATGTTGATAATTCATCTTCAATAGATTGTTCATCTCCAATATCAGTAAAAACCCGGTGAAATAATGGAAGTTCACATCCATCTCCTGCAGGAATATACATACCAAATTGGTTCATTAGAATAAGTAAACCAATAGTTTTTAATGTAACAGTTTTTCCCCCGGCATTCGGACCTGACATTATCATTGCCCGAATATCAGAATCTAATTCAATATCAATGGGAACAGCTTTTCCATGCAGAAGCGGGTGTCGGGCTTTTTTCAGGATAAGACCCTGATCAGAAAAATTAGCCTGAGTACATCGATGAATTTCTGCATACCCTGCTTTAGCTAAATATGCATCCATTTCTCCAATTATGTTCATAATAGTATGGAGATCAAAGAGATGGTCTCTAACTTTTTCGGTTAGTTCACGATATATTTTTTGAATTTCAATTAATATCTGCTGTTCAGTTATGGTAACATTATTATTCTTTTCCACCAGATCATACGGTTCAATAAAAAGTGTTGCACCGGTACCGGAAGTGCCATGCAAAACTCCCTTCAAAGAGCTTCTCTCACTACTTTTTAAGGGAAGCACAACCCTCCCATCTCTAAAAACAGGTTGCTCACTCTGCATTTTAGATTGAGGATCCTTCACATATTGATCTGCAGTATTCCCACGCTCTTTTCTTGCACGTTCAAATGCCAGAATAAAGGGGCGTAGTTTTGGGTGATTTTCCTTAACTTTACCGGGACTTTCCAGATCGCTTAGAATTGAACTCTCTAACATATGTAAATCAGGTATATTTTCAAGAAGATTTATCGTCTGAACAGGAAAATAATTTTCCGATGAAGAATAATAATTTTTTAGTTTTAAAGATGAATTCAGGTAGATTCCAATATTATAGAGTTCAGTACCATCGAGTGTGGAACCTTCCACTTTGACCTTTAACAAACTATCATGAATCTCAGGGAAATACAGGCCTGGATAATTCCCTTTCCCTGCACGAATAGAGAAAATTTCAGTAATAAACTGATGTTGATTACGCAGGAAAACTTCATCAATAATAAATTCTCCCTGTAAAATTCTCTCCTTCCCTTCACTGGATATGGTTAATGATGCAAGCTCATTAATGATTTTGTCAAATTCCAAATCGTGCAGTGTTCTGGGAGGCATTTGGGTCAATACTTTGGAATTTCCATTAATATCTTTAATAGACACCGATTCGCTCCTCAATAGAGTCCAAAATTCTTAAATAGCTTTCATACCTATCTTTAAGGATATCTCCTTCAGATACTGCGTTATGTATTGCACAGTCAGGTTCGTTTCTATGCAGACACGGTTGAAAACTACACTCTTTCTGGCGGGAGGAGATCTCTGGAAAGTATCCTCCAAGCTCATATAAATCCATCAAAGAGACCTGCAGCTCTCTTACCCCTGGCGTATCAATTAAAGTTATATCACCATGTGACAGCATGACCGCAAAATTAGTTACATGGCGGCCACGGTTGTATTTACTTGATATCTCTCCGGTTCTCTGTTCTATAGAAGGTAATAACTTATTAATGAGTGTAGATTTTCCAACCCCGGACTGACCTACGACAGCAACTGATTTGCCTTTAAAATACGATTTTAGTTCATTTAAGCCTTCCCCGGTTTGAGCGGAAACAGTAAATATCGTAAAACCAAGTTTCTGATAGTGTTTAAAACGTATGTTCGCATCATCTGAAATTGGAATATCACATTTATTCATTACAATGACCAGGGGAATATTTCCGGCACAAACTATAACCCTGTCTATAAACCTGGGTCTAAATGGAGGATTATCAGGGGAGACAATACATACAACTTCATCAATATTAGCCGCCAGTACCTGTGGTAAGTTTTTTTTCATATTCCAGCGTATAAAAGCATTCTCTCTCAAATCCCTCTCAGTAATTAATCCATCTGAATTACCGCTGCCACAGATTGAAATTTTTACCCGATCACCCGGAGCAAGGGGATTGTAGGTTTTCTCATTTTCTTTGAGCACTTTCCCTTTTATTCTGCAGAGAATTTCTTCGTCGTCAGTGAGAACAGTATAGATATTGTTTATACCTTTTATGATTATTCCTGTTTTTTGAATCATACAAGATGTAATTTACATCCATTCAAAGGTATTGACAACCTTATGTTTTTAATTACTTTGTATATATGTTTGATTTTATAAGATGTACTCATTCTCAATGCGATAATTTCTCAATAACAAATAGGGACAAATGTTATTTACACTCTACTGATAAAGAAAATTTACATCAGCAATTAGTTCATACACTACTTACAAAAAAAGAACTTGGATCATTTTGTCTCACGCACAGTGAGTTCACTGATCTGGATTTATCAGGGTGCAGATTGTATGCCTGCAAGTTTTCGCATACTACTTTCAATAATATTAATTTCAATAAATCTTATTTACAACTCTCCTTTTTTGAGTTCTCAACATTCATAAACTGTACGTTTGAGGAGATAACGAGTAAATATTCAGTATTTGCCGGATCTGTTTTTCAAAACTGTTCATTTATTGGCTCAGACATACTTCACTCCAATTTTAGTGGAATAAATGCAGTAAACTCAAAATTTGATGATTCAGATTTATATTTCACAAATTTTTCTAACTCTAAATTAAACTCAGTATCTTTTAAGGATTGTAATCTAAAGAAAACTGATTTTTATCTTTCTGAGAGAAATGAAGTAAGTTTTAAATACTCAAATTTTGAAGAAGCCTCATTTTCCAGGGAGATCCAGCAGTGAAAATATTTTTTCATTTTTCTGTTGTTGGTTTCTCAAATACCTATTTAATTGGCAATTCCGGTGGTGGAGATGCTATTCTCATAGATCCAGGTCATATGGATATTGAGCTTCTGAAATTGATTGAGGAGAATAATTATTACATAAAACATATTCTTCTCACACACAGACATCCTTCACATACTGAGGGACTTCGTACACTAAGGAAAATTTACGATTCAGAGATATATGCAAACAGCCCCTTCATCATGGATTGCAAAGTTAAAACTCTTTCAGACGAATCCTCAATAACACTCTCAGGAATACCGGTTTCAGCTAGTTTGGTCCCTGGCCATTCTTCTGATTCTCTCGTCTACAAAATACAAGATGCTCTTTTTACCGGAGATGTGCTAATGTCAGGAAGGATTGGTTCAACTAATTCATCACTTTCACGATCTCTTTTAATCAGATCTATTCAGGAAAAAATATTACCACTTAATGATAATACTCTTATTTTCCCGGGACATGGTACACCTACAACTTTATTCGTGGAAAAAATGATTAATCCTATTCTGAAACCCGAGTAATTCTTTCTTAAGAGTATTTTTGAAAGTAATTCATATCTGTAATTGTAAAAAAGATTTAATAACCTTCTTAAATCTTTCAGGTAAAGGCGCAGTGAATTTCCTATATGTTTTTTCGCCTGGAAGAACAATCGATAGTGACAATGCATGAAGCATTAGTGATACAGGGAGTGTATGAGTGTCTTTTCTACTATAGATTGGATCACCCAGAATAGGATGACCAATACTTCTCATATGCACACGTAACTGGTGTGTTCGGCCAGTCCCTGGAATCAAACGTATAAGGGAGTACGAAATACCGGTTTTAAGAGTAAACATTCTTAATACCTCATAATCGGTATTTGCAGGTTTTCCCCTTTCAGAATCATCAATGGTACAGAATTTTTTTCTATTTCCCGGATCTCTTATAATTCGTTTATTAATAGTACCTTTTGCTGACAATGGAACACCTTTAATTAATGCTATATAAACTTTCTTTGTTTCCCTGTTTTTAAACTGACTGGAAAGAAATTCATGTGCTCTAACATTTTTTGCTGTTATCATAACACCTGATGTATCTTTATCAAGCCGATGCACTATACCAGGTCTGAAATTTTCATTTCCTGTTTCTATTTTTCCTGCATAATGCATAAGTGCATTTGCAACAGTACCATCCCAATTCCCTGCAGCTGGATGCACAACCATCCCTTGTTCTTTATCTATGACAATTACATTTTGATCTTCAAACAACAAGTGCAGGTCGATATTCTGAGGTACTATATCTGTATTCGGCAAATTTTTGCAGTAAAATGTTATGGAATCTCCGGTTTTTATTTTCTTGCTTTTTTTAACCGGTTTTCCATTTACGAGAAGTTGAGAACCTTCTGCACCAATCCTGCTGCGGGATAACTCCGGTATTTCCTCTGAGATAAAATGATCAACACGTTTTGCTGCTGTGTCACTATCAGAAAAATCAGCAATAAATGAATATGTTTCAAATTCATCTGCATTTATATTATTCATTATGTAACTCACCCAGTAGAAAATCAATGAGAACAATACCAAAAGATACAACTGCCGATATACCAAATCGTAAAAGATAATCATCTTGAATAAGTGTTCCTGTGGTATTTACAGAGAATAAATTAGCAGCAAGTGTTACAGCTCCATAAGTCAACGGCAGTGATCCAATAAACAGCGATTCAGCCCTGCGCACCTTATGCAGCCAATCAGGAAATTCTTCATTGATATACAGTTCGTAGGACACCTCGCCAGTATCTTCAGCTGATGAAGATTCTGCATAAAGAGTATTTGAAAATAACGAGGCTAAAATAACTATAATAAGTATTTTTTTCATTATATTTCTTGTTTTCATACTATTAATTGCCTTGCTCCAAAAATTGAAGTGCCAACTCTGATTAACGTTGAGCCTTCTTCGACTGCAATGACCCAATCACCACTCATCCCCATGGAGAGTACATCAATCTGGAGATCAGTATAACAAGCTTTGGCTTTGTCAAATGTATTTTTTAAAGATTTGAAAACTTTTCTTACCGAAGCCTCATCTGAACCTAATGGACCCATCGTCATAACCCCCCTGACTCGTATATAGGGGAGACTGCGGGATATCTCAATTGCAGAAAAAACTTCAGCCTCAGATGCAAAACCGAACTTTGCGTGCTCTCCGGAGCCGTTCACTTCAAAAAGAATTTGAATAATCTTTTCTGATTTCTCTGCTGAATGATTTAGTTTCCGTAACAGTTTTATAGAGTCCACGGAGTCTATCCAGCTAAATAATTCAACAGCTTTTGCTACTTTATTACTTTGAAGATGCCCTATTAAATGAAGATTATCGGCTTCCGGAATATCATGGTACTTACTCATTGCTTCCTGTACTCTATTCTCTCCAAAACAGGTAATACCAGCAGCCGAAGCCTGCAGCACTGAATCTTTTAAATGATTTTTGGTAACCGCCATTATAGTAATTTCATTCGGATCTCTTCCTGATTCATCAGCAGTCCTAATTACAGATCTCTTTAATGCTTCAATATTTTTTTTTATATACATTTGTTACTCTATTCCAGTTAGGTACTTTTAAGAATACTTTCAGGGGTAACCCAACCCTCTTCCACTGCAGCGGCTGCCTTCCCTCCATCGACTACCTGGTGTGCAGCATTACTGGTTATGGCAATTGAACTGCAACCCAAAATTATGAAAAACAAAACAGTACAGAGATCCGCTGTCTAATAAAATTCAATACTTTTATTAAGATTATACCGCATATAATTCTCCCGGATTTATTCATGTTTACCATATAATAACACATCCATATGCAAATACAATTTTTTTACTATTTCAAACAAAGAACCATGAGATAGTCGGTAAAGCAAAAAAAAGCCGGAAAATATTTCCGGCTGTCTTACTGATAATTCAGAATAGTAATGGGCAATGACGGGCTTGAACCGCCGACATCCTGCTTGTAAGGCAGGCGCTCTCCCAACTGAGCTAATCACCCAAACATTGAATAAATCAATTAACGAATCGAAACATAGCATGGTCAGCATATTCTTGTCAACATATTATTAAAAGGTTATTTTTAAAGAAGTTGAATTTTAGAGTGAGTAACTACTGTAAAAGATTAATTTACGGCATTTCTCTCTTTATCCATAGATGAAACTATGATAATATCAGCGCCGGAATATACTGTTTTTTATTTATTTATAACAATTAATAAGAGTATCAGGTAGAACTAAACATGAGGATTCTTTATGTCTAAACAGAATTTAAGAAATATTGGCATTATGGCTCATATTGATGCCGGTAAAACCACAACAACTGAAAGAATACTTTTCTATACGGGAGAGAACCACAGAATTGGGGAAGTAGATAATGGTGAAGCAACAATGGATTGGATGGAGCAGGAACAGAACCGGGGTATAACGATAACCTCAGCAGCAACCTCCTGTTTTTGGAAAAATATCCAGATTAACATAATTGATACACCCGGGCATGTAGATTTTACCGCGGAGGTTGAACGTTCTCTGAGAGTTCTCGATGGAGCCGTAGCAGTATTTTGTGCAGTTGGCGGCGTTGAACCACAGTCTGAGACTGTCTGGAATCAGGCTGATACTTACAACATTCCCCGTATTGCATTTATAAATAAGATGGATAGACTTGGAGCTGACTTTTTTTCTGTTGTTGAGGAAATGAAAACAAAACTTAATGCAGAGCCTCTTCCTCTCTATATTCCTCACGGTTCTGAATCAGAATTTTCAGGAATAATTGATGTTATGAAAATGCAGAAAATTGAGTTTGAAGCAACTTCATTTGGCAGTGAACTGCAATATATACCAATACCTGAAGAACTGCTGATAACAGCGAAAAAATGGCATGATCATCTAATTGATTCTCTCTCTAATTATTCTGATGAAATAATGGAACTCTACCTTGAAGGTGGTGAAATTCCTATTAATCTCATAAAAAAAACAATTCGTGAAGTAACAATTTCCAGAAAATGTATCCCGGTATTTGTTGGTGCCTCATTAAAAAATATAGGTGTTCAGACTTTACTGGACGGTATTATTGAATATCTGCCTTCCCCTTCTGATATTCCGGTGATTACCGGCCTCACCGTCAAAAATGAACATCCGGTAGAAATTAAACATGATATCACCGGACCTCCGCTTGCACTTGTTTTTAAGATTCAAAACGATCGTGAGTCGGGACCTCTCTGCTTTTTTAGAGTATATTCCGGATCTATAAAAAAAGGTTCGGCGGTTTTTAATATATCAAAAAGAAAAAGAGAACGGATCAACAGACTCTTTCGGATGCATGCGAATAAGCCGGAAAATGTTGATGCAATTGAATCCGGCGATATTGGTGTTGCGGTTGGGTTTAAATTTGCACAAACCGGAGATACCATTGGATCTGAGGGATCACAAATTCTGTTAGAAAGTATGACATTCCCTGAGCCTGTTATTTCTGTTGCAATAGAGCCAAAAACACTTTCTGATCGGGACAAACTCAAAAAAGCACTTGAAACACTATCAGGTGAGGATCCAACTTTTATTTATAAAGACAATCCTGATACAGGACAGCTAATCATATCCGGAATGGGAGAACTGCATTTGGATGTTCTGGTAACCCGAATAACCAAAGAGATGAAAGTTGAAGCCCGCATAGGAAATCCACAGGTTACTTATCGTGAATCCATTTCAGCTCAGGTTACCCATAATGAAAAATATTCAAAAATATTGTCAGGAAAAGAGAATAAAGCTGATATTACTCTTCGTCTTACCCCATTGCCTACAGGCAGCGGTAATGAATTTATTTCAAAAATTTCTAAAAATATATTGCCGAAAGAGTTTCAGGCTGCAGTTGAAAGAGGTATCAATAATGCATTTCTTACAGGAATTCGTTATGGATATCCAATATACGATATAAAAGTTGAACTTATAAAAGCTGATTATAATGAGCTTGCCGCATCAGAATTCGCGTATGAAGCTGCTTCTGCACAGGGGTTTGATAATGCAGCCAGAGATGCAGGACCGGTACTCCTTGAACCTATTATGAAAGTAGTAATTATGTGTCCAACAACTAATATTGGTGATGTAATGAGTCATCTTTCAATGAAAGGTGGAATAGTCGAGAGTTTGGAGAGTAAACCTACTCTGGATCATATAACTGCAAAAGTTCCTCTGGTAAATATGTTTGGATATACCACAGCATTAAGAAGCCTTACTCAGGGGCGCGCCTCTTTTGCAATGGAATTCTCACATTTTGATAAAAAAGAGGGTGAACTATACGGTTAAAAAAAACAATTTCAAAAAATTGATTTTTTCAGAATTTTGTCTTGATCCTTGCACAGGTATGAATCTTTTATTGACAGAAACCCATACCCGTTTTACAGTAGTTTATTGCTGATAGTATTATCAATACTCACTCAGGGATTAACTGATTGCAAATAAACAGATAAAAACATCGTTATTTAGCATATTAGTTACAATAATTTCATACTTAATGGAGGTATTATGAGTTTAACCAGCGCTGAAATCAGAAATGTTGCTATCGTAGGACACAACGGCACTGGGAAAACCACACTGTTGGAACATATTCTTTCCAATAGCGGGGTGATTTCCCGGGCTGAGTCCATAGATACAGGAAAAACTGTCAGTGATTACACTGATGAGGAGATTGAGAAAGGGATTTCTATCCATGCATCACTTTCCAGTATTGAATGGGACAATAAAATGATGAATTTTATTGACACCCCGGGAACTGCAGACTTCGTAGGTGAGGTTGTCTCGTCATTTCGTGCCTCAGAATCTGCTATAATGGTTATAGATGCACGTTCAGGTGTGCAGATAGAAACAATTAAACTATGGCGCAGGCTAAACACACGAAACATGCCTCGTATAGTGTTTATAAATAAAATGGATCGTGACAGAGCTGATTTTCAGAATACTTTTTCTGATATTGAATCACGATTCAGCAAACCTTGTGTACCTGTTTCTATACCTATTGGTAGTGGAGAGTCTTATCAGGGTGTTATCAACCTTATAGAGAATAAAGCGTATTTAGTATCAAAGGCTACAGCCTCTGAAATTCCGGACGATATGAAAGATACCGTTGAAGAGTTTCGTCTCACCCTCATAGAAGCAGCTGCTGAGGGAGAAGATTCTTTGATGGAAAAATATTTTGATGAAGGAACACTTAATCCAGATGATATCAGATTAGGGCTTGTTTCCGGACTAAGAGAAAATCGTATTATTCCAATCCTTTGCGGAAGTGCAGAAAAAGATAATGGGATCGTCTCACTTCTTAACTTTCTCTCATTTGCAGCCCCACCCCCATCGATGATTGCTGAAAAAGCAGTTGGTTCAGACGGAACAGAATTTCCAGTACCGGTAAGTACTGCAGGAAGTGTCTCAGCTTTTTCATTTAAAACAACAATTGATCAATTTTCCGGAAAACTTTCATTTATTAAAGTAGTAACAGGTATAATTACCGCTGATGCAGAACTGCAAAATCCTACTATCGGTAAAAAAGAGAGACCTGGGAAACTGTATAAATCAATTGGAAAAAAACTTTTTGAAGTAAAAGAGTTGATAGCAGGTGATATTGGAATAATTGCAAAATCGGCTAACCTTCATACAAATAATACATTATGTGCTTCTGACATTCAGTATACATTTGCTGTTTTATCTTTACCGCATCCAATTCATGCATTAACTATCTCTGCAGCAGACAAAAAATCAGAGGATAAAATGAATGAAGCTCTACATAAAGTTACTGAAGAGGACCTGACTTTTCAGATTAATTTTAATAAAGAGACTAAAGAAAATGTTGTTTCAGGTATGGGTGAGCTGCATATTAATATGATTCTTGAAAGAATCAAGGAAAAACAAAAAATACAAATTAATACTAAAACACCAAAAATAGCCTACAGAGAAACAATTACAAAAACATCGGAAGCTGAGTATACTCATAAAAAACAATCTGGAGGCCATGGTCAGTATGGTAGAGTAGTTATTAGTATTAATCCTCTTCCTCGCGGTGAGTATTTTTCCTTTAATAATGCAATTAAAGGTGGATCTATTTCAAAAGGATATATGCCGGGAATAGAGAAAGGTTTGAATGAGGCAATGACTGAAGGATTTTTAGCAGGATATCCTCTTGTTGATATTGGAGTATCAGTTGTTGATGGAAAAGAACACCCCGTAGACAGTTCTGAAATGGCCTTTAAACTTGCAGCAAAGGGAGCCTTAAAAACTGCAATGGTTAAAGCAAATGTAGTCCTTCTGGAACCTATTATGAAATTAGAGGTTTATATTGAGGATCAATATTTAGGAGATATTCTATCTGACTTAAGCGGAAAACGTGGTCGTGTTCAGGGTCAGGAAGATATTGGAGGCGGTTTAACCCTTGTACAGGCAAAAGTCCCTCAAGGTGAGATGCTGAAATATGCAATTGATCTTAAATCATTAACTTCCGGTACAGGTTCGTTTGAACTTGAATTTGATCATTACGAAATTGCAACCGGCAAAGTTGTTGAAGATGTGATTAAGCAATCACAATTGGAAAATGAATAACTACTTTCATAAAAAATAGCTTTCAAAAGTCCGGGAGTTTTAGCTCCCGGACTTTTTTGTCTTTTTTTCAACCCATATTTCATGTATTGTATGCTTTTTATCGAGACCTTTTTGTTCAAATTTTGTAGAGGGTCTCCATGAAACCGGATCACAATATCCTTTTGTTGAATTATTTACTAAACCTTCAACTGTATTAAATTCTTTTAACATCCATTCAGCATAAGGTGTCCAATCGGTTGCAGTATAAATATAACCGCCAGGAACCAACTTTTTCAGCATAATTTCTATAAAATCCTTTTGAACCAACCTTCTCTTATTATGCTTCTTTTTGGGCCAGGGGTCTGGGAAAAAAATATGAAATCCAGAAATAGAATTATCAGGAATCATCTCCTGCAGAACATCTACAGCGTTAAAACGAATAATACGTACATTATCCAACTTTTTGGAATTTATTTCATGCAGCAGTTTACCGATTCCTGATAAGAAAACTTCAATACCAAGATAGTTATTCCCCGGGAATGATGCTGCAATTGAAGCAGTAGTCACGCCCATTCCAAAACCGATTTCAATAATCAAAGGGTTGGAGTTGTTAAAAATAGTTTCAGCATGTAAGGGGCAGGAGGTATCAAAAGGTATACAGTATTTACCGCTATATTTCTCTATTGCATTTTTTTGCAGTCCCGTTAAACGCCCGCCGCGCAAAACAAAACTGCGAATACTTTTTTTATCATCTACAACAACATTCTGATTTAAGTTCATTGTTTTTCCTGTTTTCATAAAAATATAATTGAGATATTTTTGAAACTTTCTCTATTTACAGCACTTCTGTTTTCTACAACAGTCTCTGAAGTTTTTCCAGTATAAACAAACTTTTATCCTTAAGAGAAACAGCGTCAGTTTTCATAGTTAATATATTGGGGTGCTTTTGATCAATTGATACAGCCCCGCTGCTCTCCCGAATCATATCAATTAATCTATCAATAGATATATTTGCAACCCTTGAAAATTCCACCCTGACAGTGCCCTTAGATTCCCGCAGTTGATAAATAGCCAGCTTTTTACATACTACCTTTATCTCAGCTATAAAAAGCAAATTCAGGACATCGTCAGGGATCGGCCCAAATCTGTCTTCAAGTTCAGATGTAAGCTGTTTTAATTCAATTTCTTTTTGAATAACAGCAATTTTTCGGTATATTTTAAATTTTGTACCTGGATCTAAAATATATGTATCAGGTATAAATCCTGAATAATCGAGATCGAGAAAAACATCTTCATCAATTGATTTTTCAGAATCTGTCATTTTACTTATTGTTTCGTCTAGTATTCGCAGGTACATATCAAGTCCAACCGCCTGCAATTGACCACTTTGCTCACGTCCCAGCAAATTGCCGGTTCCACGCATTTCCATATCTTTCAAAGCAATTTTAAATCCGGAACCCAGCTCAGTATTTTCAGATAAAATTTTAAGCCGTTTCATTGCTATTTCAGAAAGTGCTTTCCTGTTCGGGTAATACAGGTAAGCATAAGCATCTCTGTCGGATCTTCCTACCCGCCCCCGTAACTGGTAAAGCTGGCTGACTCCATAACGATCTGCACGATCAATAATAATGGTATTTACATTAGGAATATCAATTCCATTTTCAATAATAGTAGTTGCAACAAGTACCTGAAATCCATTATGCACAAACATGCGCATTTTCTCTTCAAGTGTTTCAGGGTTCATTTGTCCATGTACAAAATCAATACTTACTTCCGGAACAATATCAACTAACATACTGACTACCCGATCAAGAGTCTCAATCCTGTTATGCAGATAAAAAACCTGCCCACCCCTTAGAGTTTCACGCAATATCGCTTTCCTGATCTCTTCTTCATCAAATTCCTGAATTATGGTATTAATTGCCCTTCTCTGAATTGGAGGAGTTGCCAGTAATGACATATCCCTTATTTTTAAAAGGGACATATACAGTGTTCTGGGAATTGGAGTCGCAGAAAGTGCCATACAATCTACCGAGGCCTTAATTTCTTTGATTTTTTCTTTATCTTTTACGCCGAACCGCTGTTCCTCATCAATAATGAGCAGACCTAAATCCTTATAATCTACATCTTTCTGAATTATTCGGTGAGTACCAATTAAAATATCTATTTGCCCTTCTGCTAATTTTTTCAGTGTTTTTTTCTGGTTTTTCTTTTCCACAAGACGTGACAGCATACCTACACGCATCGGAAAGGATCCAATTCTTTCAGATATAGTATCATAATGCTGTTCTGCCAGGATAGTTGTTGGTGCCAGGAATGCAACCTGCTTTCCTGCCATAACTGCCTTAAATGCTGCTCTAATAGCAATTTCAGTTTTTCCGTACCCCACATCTCCACAAATAAGTCTATCCATTACCAGAGGTTGTTCCATGTCACTTTTTACATCCTGAATACAGGAAATCTGATCATCCGTCTCATCGTATGGGAACATCGCCTCAAATTGGAGCTGCCAATCGGTATCTTTAGGAAATGCGGTACCTTTTGCCTGCTTTCTTCGTGCATAAAGATGAATCAACCTCTCTGCAAGATCTTCGGCACTCTTCTTTGCCCTTTTCTTTTTTGTTTCCCAGGAAGTTCCACCTAATTTATCCAGACGTGGTGAGGAACCATCTTTTCCAATATAACGCTGGATTAAATTTGCTTGCTCAATAGGAATGAAAATATCTTCATTATCAGAGTATTCAATTTGAATATAATCACGCTCTTTTCCCAGGGCTTTAATTCTATCAATTTTTTTAAACTTGCCTATCCCATAATTTATATGTACTACATGATCTCCTGGATCAAGATCTACAAAAGTATCAAGAGGTGAAACTTTTGTATGATGTAGGGTCTTCAGGGATTTCTTTCGACGTCCAAAAATCTCATGGTCACAAATCGCAATGACCCGATCTTCGGGCAGAGAAAAACCTTCACTTATTTCAAGAGGAAGAATTGATAACTTATCGTCTTTAAGCATAAGTTGAAGACGCTGAGCCTGATTGATAGACCCTGAGAAAAGAGTAATGCTGTAACCATCACTTTTTAAAGCCTTTAATTCATTTTTAAAGTAGTTGAAATTTCCAAAATAGGATCTTGCTCCCATAATATTATGAGTAAAAGCTTCTTTCTTTTGACCTTTCAAATCCTCAACAACCACAGTATTATTGTGGTTTTTAATATAGTTTGTATAAGAAAACAGCATATCATCAGGTCGTTTTGCATTTCTATCCTGGAGAAATGCCTCCCGGAACAATTTTTTTGCTTCAAGTGTTATTGATTCATAAGAAGCTTCTAATCTTTGTTCCCCCATTAAAATCACCAGATCATCCTGATCAATGTATGAGTTGATTGAACAATTTTGTAGTTCTTTGAAGCTTTCAGACTCACTTTGGAGGTATATAGAGTACTCCTCCATAGTATTAAATGTTTCCTGGCCAATTGGGTCATAATTGCTGATTTTCTCAATTGTATCCCAATCTATATAGATACGGACAGGGTACTCTGAATCAAAGGGATAAATATCCATCACTTCTCCCCTAACAGAGAACTCACCCGGCATTGTAGTTGCCGGAACACGAAGAAGTCCTATTGAAGTGAGACTATTTGCAAAGTCTGCTGCTCTAAAAGTGTTTCCTGTCTTTATACAAACCTTTGAATCATTAATAAAATCAGGGGATGGAACGGGTGTGGAGAAAGCTCTTAAAGAGGTAATAACAACAGCTTTTTGAAGATCCTGTATCTCAGCAAATGTATTAATTCTTTTATAGGTACTTGAATCATGAACTTCATCAGAATATAGTTTTAGTCCTGTTGACTCAATCCTTATCAGCTTACATCCTAAAACTGAGAGGTTTTTCATCATATTCGCAGCTTCTTCTTCAGTTGGTAGTACAACCCAGGTTTTCTGTTTACCTTTTTCTAAAGAAAGTTTTGTAAAAGCAGCAAGAACAAGACCTTCAAGACCTTCAGTATAGATTGGGGAATTACTACCATTCAGGAAAGTCTGATAAAAAGGAGTTTTTCTTAGATATTTGTATAATTTCTTTTCTAGTGCTGTTATCATAACCAGCAATAACCTATCATAGAGGAAGTCGGTAATCAATATGAAAGCATTTGACAAATTGGAAGAAGCTGTAAAATTTTGTGGAAAATATGCAGTTAAACAACAAAGTCTTGTCACCAGAGATTATAAAAGTGATGGTTCTGTACTTACTGAGGCAGATATTTATATAGATTCATACTTGAAAAATGTAATTACTAAAAACTTTCCCAATTCAGTTCTTATTACAGAAGAATCCGGAGAAGTTGAAAGTAAGCAGGAACAGAAACCAGATTATTACTTTATACTTGATCCTATTGATGGAACCGATCTTTACAGCCAGGGAGCTCCTGGATGGTGTATAGCTTTGGGCATTCTAGATAAAAACCTTATTCCCTGCGGTTGTATGATTTATGCTCCTCGCTGGGGAGTGGGTATGAAAGAGGGCTTATTTTTCAGGCTTGATCCTGAAGGAGAGTTATTACTTAACCAGAAACCATTTATATTAAAAAAGCAGAACAATACTGTTAAGCAACTGGTTATGAGTTCAAATACTCACAGGTATCTGGATCTGAGAAAATTTACTGGTAAATGCAGAGTATTTGGCAGTTGCATCATTCATCTTCTTGCCCCGGTTATTCATATTAAGATCGATGCAGCACTTTGCACATCAGGATATATTTGGGATATCGCTGCAGCTCACAGTGTTCTCCTGTATCTGGGCTTAGCTCTGGTTAAAAGTGATGGCACAGATTTCACCTATTCGGAAAATATGCTGAATGGGAAACCCAATAATGATATTCTTTTTGCGGGATCAAAAAATCAGTGCAATATCCTGCGGAAGATCCTTTGTGAATGAATTTTTATGCCTAATCTACCAATGAACGCTGTTTCCACTTTCTTGCAAGGTAAATAAATGGTGTATCCACCGCCGCAACAACCCATTTGAGCAGGTATGTTGTGAGAGCAATTTGTAATAGAATATTCATTGGGAATACGCCAATAAACGCAATACTGGTGAAAATAATTGTATCAATCATCTGGCTGACCATTGTACTGGCATTATTTCTCCACCAGATGTACTTAGGATCCGGTTTACGCTTTTTCCAGAAATCATAAGCCCAAATGTCATGAAATTGTGATATTCCGTAAGCAACCAGGCTCGCGAGTGCAATTCGCGGCATGAGGCTGAAAATTTCTTTCATGCTGCCCTGGATGAAATCGGAATCAGCCGGGACGAACCAAATGGCAATATTCATTAAAATAGTCATTGCCAACAGTGAGAAAAACCCAATCGCGACAGCTTTTGCAGCCGCTCTTTTTGAGTAGTTTTCACTCAAGATATCTGTTACAAGAAAGCTTGTTGCATATACAATATTACCTAACGTAGCTTCCAACCCAAAAATGTTAATTGTTTTTGTAACCTGTATATTTGCAATTATCACAGCAATTGGAATCCAGATAAATAATCCTAATTTCCCCCACAATCGATAACTCAACATAATTGCTGAAAAATTAATCAGCAGCATTAATAACCAAAGTAGTTCATTCACTTGTTCAGCTCCTCACAAATCAGCAGATCATTTACATCCATACTGTTTTCATTGTTTTCAACATTAATAATTTTTGTATTATTTGGATTACAGTGTAAATACGAACATAGTTGTTCGATTAATTCAACTCTGATAATAAAAATAATCAATCCTTTATACCCATTGATCAATTTTTTTGCAATACCTGCATACCCGAAACCCTGTAATTCGGCCGGACCAAGTTCATCAATCAATACTGCACTGCACTCTTCTGAAGCAGTAGTTATTTTTTGTTTAGCCCAGGACAGAGCTTCCTGATTCATATAATACCTACCAACTTTTATACTTTTATCTGAAGACTTAACGCTGGTTAAAAGTTCTCTCTTTTCATTAGATACAATATCTACAACTGAATAAAAAAGCTTTTTCTCATACCTTTTTGTATCATCTGATCTGGTAATAACTCCTCCGATTTTGACATCTTTCTTTTTTAATAATTCTATATATTCATATGCCAGAGTTGTCTTTCCACTTCCTTTTTTTCCGGTTATTATGATTACGTGCTGCATTTTCATAGTGAAAAATTCTAAATGATTTATTTCCCCCTGTATAGGGTATTGATACTCTAATGATCTAAACCTACAATGAATTAATATATTTGACGTATACCAGGAGATAAGGAATGGCAGAAAAAAGAGATCCAAAAAGAAAAGTGGCATTATATGTTGGGGACAAAGCCATCCCCCTTAATCCGTTCACTCAGGATATATTAGCTGATATTAATATTGCTTTGGTTAAGTCGTTGAAGAAAGTGATGGAAACAGATAACGTTCAGATAAAAATTTCTATTGACCCGCTTTCCTGAAAAGTAACGATCATCGACCACTCTCACGCTCTTCCATGATTGCAGTGGATAGATCTTTTTCCTGAATTTTCAAATGGAATCCCGGTTTCTTCCATGCGGATGTCTTCAGGACTCACTTTGTTATGTTTCTCAATAATTTTCTTTTTTCCACGTGTAACAGAAATATCGGCATTTTAGGTAGAACGAAACCAATGTGACAAAGCCCGAGCAAAGCGAGCATATATGCTAATGTCAAGGACTCTTTTAGTTGATCTGATAAAAACTTTTTAACTCTTTAGGTATGATATCCCAGCAGCTCTTCACGTATTCTCCTGTGGCAGGTCTGCCTAACGTTTAGGATCACTTGCTGGTATGAAGCGCGAGCGGAATACCAGTCAAGTGCATCCTTTTGTTCGATTCAATTTCTATTAAATAATAAACCGTCTTTTGCACAGAGTTGGTAAACGATTGGTAAAAGACTGGGCTAATCTTCCTCACCTCTTTGCTTTCATCGTCAATCCACCCAAAGATCTATACAAAAAGATTGAAATTGTCCTCAACAGGGTTTTTGAAAACCCAATTTCGCTAAAATGCAGAGACAAATACGCAAACTAGAGCTCTATTTGCTGTTTGCTACCAACTCTGTGCAAAAGACGGTTCTAAATAATTATAGACTCATTATCATTAATTAATAGTGCTTGGCTGTCGGTAAGCCTAATATCCGGGCACGTACTTAAATCTATGGGCCCCGTAGGTGAACCATCCTGACAATGAACTCCAGCAAACTTACAATTCACTAAATTGATATCTGATGCTAAAATACTGCCAGCACTAACTCCAACATAAACACCTCCATCATCGACAAACTGTGTTAGTGCAGGAACAAAGCCTGCTTCTTTCACTTTATTCAAGAGATGCTGAGGATTTCCACCAGTAAAGTAGATGACATCATAATTTCCCAGCTCAGAGTAAGGCATAGGATGATCTAAATTATAGAGTATTAGATTCTCTTCTGTAAGACCGCATTGATACAGTTCTTCAATGCACTTGCCAACATAATACAACTGCCCCACATTTATCGCTGCGGTTGGGATGAACAGTATTTTCGTATCCACAACTGGAGTATCTAGCAAATCGACAAACTTTTGACCTATTTGCTTATTTTCAAATCCGGCAGATGTAAGGAGAATTTTTCTCGTCATGGTCTTTTTCCTTGCATAACGTCAGTTTCACCGGCCGCTACGCTGATTTCTGAATTATGATGAATTTGCTAGGACCGTTAAACTTTATCTCTGCAGCGACGAATAGCGGTCCGGTGCAAACATTTGTTAGCAAACATATAAACGGTTACAGGATTTTGGAAGTATGGTTTTCAACCTCTTTTGATAAATATTGTAAAATCTTTGACAACTCACTGTCAAAAAAATCTTTTTGCTTGAATGGAGGGATAAGATCGTCATCGCCCATGCATTCATGTTGTGATTCTATTAGATTAAGCTGTTTTCTGATATCTGAGCTAAAGTACAATAAGAGAGGTTTGATCTCCTGGACGTATCGTCTTTTCATCAATGCATTAAATGCTGCATAACTATGCTCTGGTGGCCAAAGGCAATCGTATGTTGAAGATATAAAACCGTACAATTTTTCGAATGCTCTAAACTGCTCAGATTCATATAGCTTTAATCGCTCAAGTTTAATTGCTGACCTACTTGAAATTAACTCTTTA
Source organism: Bacteroidota bacterium (assembly GCA_013202335.1). The sequence goes on along the minus strand of JABMQR010000301.1, from coordinate 1,025 downwards.
ATAAATACTGTTCCTAATGATGCTATTACAGCAAATGCTCCTGTCCAGAACCATGTTTGATTATAAAAAACCATTTGCTGTCTCCTTAAATTGAATTTAGTTGCTAACATTTGCTTGACTTGTAATTTCGTGCCCGAAGGGCTTGGCGTGGTTTGTGCGTCAGGAGCGAAGCGACAGCACAAACCATGCCAAAGAAATTATCAAGTCAAGCAGTTGTTGGATGTCTTTTCTATTTTATCAACAGTTCTATTCTTTCGATTACAGATTCAATAATTTCTGGACTTGATTTACCAATGAATTCTATGTCTCGAACCATCCAATCTAAGCTTTTAACTTGGTCGCTTAAAATTGCACCTTTTATTTGATCCAATTCAATATTTACTTCAAAAGAGTAATTTTTTATTTTGCTTGTGATTGGACAAAACAGCGCAAGACCAACCTTTTGGTTATACGATTTATGAGAAATAATCATTGCAGGTCGTCGACCCTTTTGTTGTTCATGGCCTACTTGTGCGTTAAAGTCAATCCAAACAATATCACCACGTTCTGGAATATAGTTTTTTACCATTCTTCTTTTCCGACAGATGGACCTGTTTCGATTGCATCATGTTTGTTTTCATCTGTAATTCCAGCCAATAGAATTTCAAGCGTTAGTTTTTGAGGCTTTATTACTAGTTTACCTTCCTCTTCAACAACATCTACCTGACTTCCATTTCTTAGGTGAAACTCTTTTACGTAAAAGTTCGGAATTCTTATTCCGAGACTATTCCCCCATTTCTGAACAACTGTTTGCATATCATCCTCCGGAAATAGTATATCCCATGAATATACATTTGTCAAATATCCTTTGTATATCCTCGCGGGAATCAACACATGCTGGCAAGGCTCAGAGAATTGTAACGGCTGTTGTTTCAATCCACGCTCCCGCGAAGGGAGCGACCTCCCCCTATAAAACTATATTAGTAAGCTGATCCTGTTTCAATCCACGCTCCCGCGATGGGAGCGACGTGTTTCAGGCGTATGGC
>JABMQR010000300.1 GCA_013202335.1 Bacteroidota bacterium | reverse complement strand
GAGAATTCTCAATCCTGATTACATCGATATTTTTTCCGTCTTTTGTTTTCCCAAAGGGATCTCTTGATATGTTCATATACGTAATAGTACGGAAATTTATCATGGTGGTCAATCTTTTTTATACATGATAGTATATGTTATGGAATGGAAAGCAAGTCATATATTAGTAAAACAGAGAGGGCTGGCAGAACAGCTTTTAAAAAAAATACGGCAAGGTGCCAGATTTGAGGCAATTGCACGGGATTATTCAACTTGTCCCAGTAAGAGTAAAGGTGGAGATCTTGGGTGGTTTGGTCCCGGGAAAATGGTTCCGGCATTTGAAGCGGCGGTAAAACGTCTTGGTACAGGAGCTGTCAGTAATGTAGTTTCAACCCAATTTGGTTTTCATATAATAAAACTCACCGGGAAACGGTGAGTCACACAAAAATTCCTGGAAAAAAGTGTTCTATTCATCTATTAACTAGTATATTTTTACAGCAGATTAAAAAGTTTATTAAAAAAATTGAAGCCGTTGTGAACATTAATATGTGATATTCCGGTTTTGTCAGAGGTTAATAATGGATAAAAAGCAGGCTCCTGTATTAGTAACAGGTGGAAGCGGATATATTGCTTCCTGGATAATTGTAAAGTTACTGGAACAGGGATATTCAGTTCATACTACAGTCAGGGATCCTGAAAATTCAGATAAAACAGCATTTTTACGGAATTTGGCAGATACATACAGCGACAAATTGTTTTTATTTAAAGCTGATTTATTGGAACCAAACTCATTTACGGAAGCGATGAGCGGATGTTCAGCAGTAATGCATACGGCCAGTCCCTTTGTTAACAATACCGTAAAAAACCCTATTGAGGAAATCATTAATCCTGCAGTAAAAGGCACCGCTAATGTTCTGGAAACCGCATGTCGGATTAAATCAATAAAGCGGATTGTTTTCACATCAAGTGTTGCGGCGATTTTTACTGATAACAGCGAACTGGTGCATAATAATATTGAAAGTATCAATGAAGATCATTGGAATGAAACTGCAAGTTTCACGTATCAGCCGTATTCATACTCAAAAACTCTGGCGGAAAAGAGAGCATGGGAAATTGCTGTTTCTCAGGATAATTGGGATTTGGTGGTAATGAATCCTGCCTTCGTATTGGGGCCGTCGCTTCTTAAACGCACAGATGGAGTAAGTGCTAACTTTATACAGCGGGTATTAAACGGCCAATTGAAATTTGGTACCCCCGATCTCCATTTTGGTATTGTTGATGTGCGCGATGTTGCTGATGCACATATTCGCGGTTTAGAGAATCTCTCAGCTGCAGGAAGGCATATTTTAAGCTCTGAAACAGCTAGCTTTATCAAAATAGCTAAAATAATAAAGAAACAATATGGGAAAAAAGTGAAAATCCGTTCTTTTAAACTTCCGAAGTTCCTGTTCTATTTTATTGGTCCGGCGCTCGGATTTTCATGGAAATATATAAAAAATAATTATGGTATTCCACTTGTACTAAATACCGCAAAAGCGAGAACTGAGCTGGGTGTTAAATTTCGTTCCCTGGATACCACAGTAAATGATCATGCTGAGCAGCTGATGCAGGACAGGTCTGCAGGTATATAATACAAAATATCCCAAACTTTTTCTGAAGTTTGTATAGATTGAGATAATTTCAAAATTCGAATATTGTAGATACCCACGGGCAAGCCCTGCCCATTACCCAGAAATAGTGTTTCACTTCAACCATCTCTGATCGAAAACCCTTCACACAGCAACTGCAAGTGTGCATACCCTCGCCACATTAGTTGATGTCCTGGCGGAGGATCGTGCATCCGGGAAAGATAACCTCCCCCCCCCATACGGGCAACCCGAACAACCGCTTCACCAAGGTTTGCAGGCGGTTTCAATCGTTTTTTTTTGCACAAGCATCTAACACTTTTATTTCAAGATCAGTGAATAACACTTCTGCAGGTAACTCCGGAGCTTCTCTACCGAGAAGCGTCATCAGCATGATACGCCAGGCAATAACCAGATCAATCGCGATAGCTCGTTTTAGTCGTTCGGCACTTCGGTGTGCACATCCCTCGATGCGACACCCTGTCTTCAAAACCCTATGCCAATATTCTATCCGCCAACGCAAGGAATACCAACCGAGAAACTCAACAGCCTTTTCGGCCGTGTAGAGTCTAAGATTAAACTGAAAACTAAGTGGAAAAAATCTCACATTGGGTAAGACAAAGCAAGTCACAGAGCTTGTTACATATGGCAAATTGGTTAAGGTGAGAGTCAACCAATAAATTAACGGATGTATATGTGTGCCAGCAGGTAAAACTGGAATCCACTGGTAATGCTTTCATGATACATTCAGGGTCAAAAAAACACTAACAAAGGCCTCCTTTGTACGTATGCTTAGTTGAATAGTGATTATTCAGCTACTACAGCTATGGCTAGACACTACATGGATTATTTTAATCTTGATTACCTCAAACTTACCCGGGCACAACGATTGCGGAAGCTCAACTCCTATGCAAAACTAATTTCGGAATTCCAATATGATCCTGAGAATAGTGAGATTCTGGTTGCTGCTAGTAGTACGGCAAAAGGGCACAAGATACCAGAGGATGAGATTCGCTTTGTAGATATGGAGTACAGAGAAAATCTGTGCTCCTTCTGAATTTCACCCTGTTCTAAAGAACTTTCTGAGTATTCTTCTATACAAAACCTTGTGCACTGCTGTATTTTTTTGTATTCTATAAATCCATAGTAACTTCAATAGATTTTCCAAGGTATTAAAAAAACGATTTATTAAAATAAATTCAAATTAATAACAAAATATACAGAAACTAAAAAAAGTGAATCAGGAAGATTATTGAAATTATTCAATAAAATAATTTACAGGTAGTTGAGGCAATTTCAAAAATCGAAGATTTTTAAGAAACTGCCTTCTGAAGTTTTTGGAAAAAAGCAGATATTGTGTTATAATACAACAAATTAAATGAAACCCAAAACTTCTGACTAATAGGTAGCTCTTTCAAAATTATTAATTTTGAAAGAGCCTCAGTTAGTACATATTTCCCGGAAATTCCAGCATGAGGTTTCTTCCAACGAAGAAGGTAATATAAGGATATGTGCATTATGTGGAAAACCAGTAACGGGGGATTTTTTAATTGTTCAGTTTGTAAATATACTATGGGTTAGAATGTGTTGTCCATGTAATTGAGGATGCAAAACTAAATACTACCATAAAGTTGTCATCTAAAAATTGTATTAATCAAAGACAATGCTTTAGGTATTTTACTAATTTATAGCGTTGCAAACTGATGATCGAGGTGATAATTGCTGAATAAGAACAATCACGGACTATTATCTGGAGTTCTTTCCTTTTTTAGGGTGCGCAATCTCCGCTTTTTCCGTAAAAGGTACGAAATTGAAAAACCGTTGCATTCAGAGTTATTCAGTCCCGAACATATGCAAACCCACGGAAAAAGTCTTGCCGAATCACACCATTTAAGTAAGTCATGTATACATTGCGACAGACTTCTCAGTCGACTGGAGAAAAATAAAACTGTTCTGGAGGATGTCCGGACTCTGTTTACCGAGGCGGTATCCGCAAACAGGCAGATAGCCCCTGCAGGCGATTGGCTGCTCGACAATTTTTATCTGATCGAAGATCATATTCGTACAAGCAAGCGAGACCTCCCTAAGGGCTATAACAGGGAACTTCCCCGTTTGCAGAACAGAACATCTTCCGGCCTCCCTCGTGTGTATGACATCGCCCTGGAGCGAATTTCACACGGAGACGGACGCGTTGATCCTGAAACTCTTCCCGGTTTTATTAATGCATATCAATCGGTTTCCACTTTGACACTTGGTGAACTATGGGCAATTCCTATCATGCTGCGCCTCGCCCTGGTTGAAAATCTCCGACGGGTTGCAATCCGGATTGCAAAAGAAATGTATACCCAAAAAAATGCAGCTGTCTGGGCAGACCGCATGATTTGTATGGCCGAATCTGAACCGAAAAATCTGATTTTACTAGTTGCTGATATGGCCCGTTCTGAACAACTGATGGTCAGTTCCTTTGTTGCAGAACTTGCACGCAGGCTGCAGGGTAAGGGTGCGGCTCTTGCATTACCGTTGATGTTGATTGAGCAGTGGCTCTCCAAGACCGGGCTAACCATTGAGTTGCTTGTTCAGTCCGAAATACAACAGCAGGCAGCCGATCAGGTTTCTGTCAGCAATACCATTCGCAGTCTTCGTTCTCTTGGTGCCTATGATTGGAAAAAGTTCGTTGAAAGTACCAGTGTAGTAGAAAAAATATTACGTGAGGATCCCTCCGGATATTACGGGAAAATGGATTTTATGACTCGCGATCAGTATCGGCATGTGATAGAAAAAACTGCCAAAAGAAGCGGTCTAACAGAACAAGCTGTTGCGCTTAACGCGATACAATTGGCACAGAAACAGAAACAGAAAACAGGAGTTGATGAGCGCGTATCCCATGTCGGCTTTTATTTACTGGATAAAGGATTCGTGTTGCTCAGGCGAATGTCACATGTACGCCTGACTCCGGCAGAAATATTCCGGAATCTTGGACATAGCGGAAACCTGGTATTGTATATTGGTTCTGTCGTTTCCCTTGCAGTCATCTGCGCTGCTGAGCTTACCGCAGGAGCCCATTACAGCGGATTGTCCGGTTGGGCATTGGTTGTAACCGGCTTGTTGTCTTTTCTGTGTACCTGTGGTCTGTCGATTGCACTGGTCAACTGGCTGGTAACCGTATCTTCTCTACCCCATTTATTGCCGCGTATGGATTTTTCGGATGGAATTCCTCCCGAATCCCGTACGCTGGTTGTAATCCCGGCAATGCTCTCAAGCTTGAGCCATGTAGAGCATTTGATCGAAGACATGGAAGTGCGATTTCTTGCAAACCGTGATGACAATCTGTTTTTTGGTTTGCTGACCGACTTTCTGGACGCTGAAGAAGAAGTTTTGCCGTCTGATGCAGAGCTTGTTGCCTACGCACAGCAGAAAATCGAAGAACTCAACAACCTTTACCGGAACCCCCAATGTGATCCGTTATTTCTTTTTCATAGAGGACGGAAATGGAATGCCTGCGAAAGTTCATGGATGGGGTATGAGCGAAAACGTGGAAAGCTGGCGGACCTGAATGCACTCCTCCGTGATGGGGAAAGAGATCCTTTTGAATTGATCGTCGGTAAAACCGCTCATCTCACTTCTGTAAAATATGTTATTACCCTTGACACAGACACCCTGTTATCGCGTGACACTGCAAGAGAGCTTATCGGAACCATGGCTCATCCGCTTAATCGTGCCCGGTATGACGAAAAACGGAGCCGTGTTGTAGAAGGTTACGGGATTTTACAACCACGTGTGGCTGCGAGTTTACCCGCAGCTTACCGGTCGCTTTACGCATGGCTTAACAGCAGTGATTCAGGTCTGGATCCATATACACGGGCTGTATCCAATGTGTATCAGGATCTATTTGGTGAAGGGTCTTATATCGGAAAGGGAATATACGACGTTGAGGTTTTTGAATTGGCATTAAAAGGGAGGTTTCCCGAAAACCGTATTCTCAGTCATGATCTGCTGGAAGGATGCTATGCACGAGCTGGCCTGGTCAGTGATATACAGTTATTCGAAGAAGTCCCATTAACATACCGCTCGGATACTGACCGTCGCCGACGCTGGATACGCGGCGATTGGCAATTGCTGCGTTGGCTATTTCCTATAGTGCCTACTTTCGGCGGTGAGACTCATAAAAATGTTCTATCGGTTTTGTCAAAGTGGAAAATCCTGGATAACCTGAGACGTAGTGTTACATCTGCAGCCCTGACAATCCTTCTGGTTATCGGCTGGACTTTTCTATGCAATCCATTGTTATGGACTCTGTCAATCGCCGGCATTGTTTTTGTTTCCCCGATCCTGGCTTCTCTTTTTGCTTATTTTCAGAAGCCGAATGACATGCCGCTGGGTTCCCATATAGCCTCTATGTCACGCTCGTTATTAATAAATGTGTCTCCAATTGTGCTGACCATAGCCTGTTTACCATACGATGCCTATTTCAGTTTGGGTGCGATTATTCGAACTTGCTGGCGGATGGTTTTCACACACCGGAATTTACTCGAATGGCAGCCCTCTAATGTCAGTGAGCAGAGCGGACATATGAATTTAGCTTCTTCATTTCGATCGATGTGGATTGCTCCATCTCTTGCTTCGGCAATACTTCTTTTTCTCATCCTGTTACAATCGGTAAGCGTGCTGGCAGCTTCTCCAATACTCTTTTTCTGGTTTATTTCTCCTGCACTCGTATGGTGGATCAGTCGACCTCTTTCAGGTCGAAAGAAAATCATGACTGAAGATCAGAACATATTTCTGCGCAGGCTGTCCCGGAAAACATGGGCATTCTTCGAGACATTTGTTACTGCTGAAGAGAATTGGCTTCCTCCTGATAACTTCCAGGAAATTCCTGCAGCCAAGATCTCCCATCGTACCTCTCCAACAAATATGGGTCTTGCTCTTCTAGCAAATCTGGGTGCCCGTGACCTCGGCTACATAACGGATGGATGTTTGCTCGAGCGTACGATACTCACACTCCAATCAATGGCTGCACTTAAAAAACACAGAAAACATTTTTACAATTGGTATGACACAATTACCATGCAACCGCTTCTACCCCGTTATGTTTCGACAGTTGACAGCGGCAACCTTGCATCCCATCTTTTGACGCTTCGTTCCGGTTTATTGGCACTTCCGGACGAGAAAATTCCGGGGGCAACAATATGGGAAGGGATAAAAGACACCCAGATGATTCTTGGCGAAGTTCTTGAAGACAAACAGCCTGCTGTTTTTATCCAGTTTCGAAAAGAACTTGAAGCGGTGATGAGTTTTGCACCGAACACTTTATCAGCAGTATGGACGTCACTGGAACAGCTGTTCTCTTCGGCTGAAGAGGTTTACAAAGTACTTGCACACCGAAAAGAACCTCTGGTGAAATGGTGGGCTAAGGCGCTCAAACGTCAGTGTCGTGACTCACTCGACGAACTCGAGTTTCTTATGCCCTGGATATCACAGGACCAGCTGTATAAGAGCGAACCTGATTTTCTGAGAGTAAACAGTTTTTTGAGCTTACGCGAATTATTTGTTTTTGAAAGTGAAATGATACAGACTTTCGCCGGTCGTCTCCCGGAACTTGCACAACTGCTCTCAGACGGACAGACCCACGCTAGAGAACGTTTTTCTTCAATAAACAAAGCCGCTCTTCAGATAGAAAAATTTACTCAAATGGATTTCGTGTTCCTTTATAACAAACACCGGCATCTTTTCTCTATCGGACACAAAGTCGACAGTCGTCGGAAAGATCCCGGATACTACGATCTTCTTGCCTCCGAGGCAAGGATGGCAAGTTTTATAGCAATTGCTCAGGGTCAGATTCCCCAGGAAAACTGGTTTTCACTCAGACGCTTCCTTGTAAAATCGGGAAGCGAATCTCTCCTCCTTTCGTGGAGCGGTTCAATGTTTGAGTATCTGATGCCGCTTCTGGTAATGCCAACATACAGGGGAACCCTTCTCGATCAAACATGTCATGTTGCAGTCCGCAGGCAGATTGAGTATGGACGTCAGCGAAATATACCCTGGGGTATATCAGAATCGGGTTACAATTCATACGATGTCAGCCTCAATTATCAATACCGGGCATTCGGTGTTCCTGGAATGGGTCTAATGCGTGGTCTTGTCGAAGATCTGGTTGTGGCACCCTATGCCACAGCACTCTCGCTGATGGTCATGCCGGAGAAGGCTTGCCTCAATCTTCAACGCCTTTCCGACAGCGGTTTTGAAGGAGACTATGGCTTGTATGAAGCAATTGACTATACGAAATCCCGTGTACAATCCGGCAAATCGTACACCATTGTGCGATCCTTTATGGCTCATCATCAGGGAATGAGTTTTCTGTCGTTTGTGTCTCATCTTCTTGGCAAGCCAATGCAAAAAAGGTTCGAATTGATTCCAATTATTCGTGCAACAGCCTTGCTGCTCGAAGAGAAAATTCCGAGAACTACCTTCTCACATTCACAATCGACCAACATACCGGAAAGGCTCACAAGTCACGGGGTGTCAGCTATGCCTGTGCGTGTATTCAAAAGCTATGATACTCCGGTACCAGAAGTGCAGCTGCTGTCAAACGGCAACTATCATGTAATGGTTACCAATGCAGGCGGCGGGTATAGTCGCTGGAAAGAGCTTGCCCTTACCCGCTGGCATGAAGATACTACCCGCGACAACTGGGGTACATTTGTGTATATTCGCGATGACCGGACAAAAGAGTTCTGGTCAAATGCATATCAGCCAACTCTGAAGCATCCGGAAAATTACGAGGTTGTCTTTTCAGAGGGTCGGGCTGAGTTTCGCCGGTGTGACCACAACTTTGATACATATACTGAAATTGCTGTGTCACCGGAAGATGACATCGAGTTGCGTCGGGTCAGAATAACCAATCTAACCCAGTATCAACGGACTATTGAAGTAACAAGCTATACGGAGGTTGTTATTGCTACTGCAGCAAGCGACGCAGCTCACCCCGACTTCAGCAATCTTTTTATTCAAACCGAAATAATCGAAGAGAAACAAGCAGTCCTTTGTACACGTAGACCCCGGTCTCCGGAGGAACAATTTCCCTGTATGCTGCATCTGATGACCGTACGCGATGCAAAGGTCGTTGCCGTTTCCTATGAAACAGATCGGATGCAGTTTATCGGGCGGGGAAATTCTATTGTTTCTCCGAAGGCAATGAAGGATACCGGCTCTCTTTCCGGAAGCCAGGGATCAGTCCTTGATCCGGTTGTCGCCATTCGTCAAAAAATAGTAATAGAGCCCGAGACCCTGGTAACCATTGATCTTGTCACCGGTATCAGCGATACCCGTGAATCTGCTTTACATCTTGTGGAAAAATATCTGGGCAGACGGTTTGCAAATCGTGTTTTTGAATTGTCACAAACACACAGCCATTTAGTTTTACAGCAAATTAACGCGACCGAAGCAGATGCAAATCTCTATAATCACCTCGCCAGTGCAATACTCTATGCCCATTCCCGTTTGCGCACTGAAGCACATTGTATTATTGCAAATCACCAGGGTCAATCCGACCTGTGGGGTTACTCCATTTCAGGAGATCTGCCGATTGTACTTCTTAGGATAGAAGATCCAGCCAATATTATTCTGGTACGTCAACTTGTGCAGGCACACTCCTACTGGCATCAGAAAGGACTCGGAGTGGATCTGGTGATCTGGAATGAAGAATACGGAACCTACCGGCAACAGCTTCAGGAACAGATTCTGGGGATCGTCACTGCTGGCTCTGAAAGAAATGTGCTAAACAGGCCGGGCGGTATCTTTGTGCGCTCAGTAGACCAGATATCAACCGAGGACAGACTTCTGATTCAGGCAGTCTCCCGAATAGTTTTAAGAGACAGCCACGGCACCCTTGAAGATCAGATAGAGGGACAAAGTATTCAGAAGAAATTAATACCGTATTTGTTATCTTCGCGTGATGTAAAACCCCGTTTCAGGGCAACAGAATTGGCTGCCCGGGATCTGCTTTTTTTTAATGGGCTTGGCGGATTTTCTCCTGACGGGCATGAATATGTTATCACCACCGGGAGCAGCCAGGTTACTCCTGCTCCGTGGTCAAATGTAATAGCAAATCCTCATTTTGGTACAGTTGTTTCCGAGTCCGGTATGTCATACACCTGGAGCGGGAATGCTCATGAGTTCCGGCTGACACCCTGGTATAACGATCCGGTAAGTGATGTAAGCGGTGAAGCACTGTATATCAGGGATGAGGAGAGCGGAGAATTCTGGTCTCCAACCCTGCTTCCCCGATGTGGGAAGGAACCATATGTATCCCGTCACGGCTTCGGCTATAGCGTTTTTGAACATTCAGAACTCGGCATACACTCTGAACTTTGTGTGTTTGTTGCTCTTGCTGCTCCGGTAAAATTCATGATTCTAAAAATACGCAACGACTCGGGGCGATCCCGCAGACTTTCGACAACAGCATATGCAGAACTGGTTCTCGGCGACCTGAGAGCGAAGTCCTCAATGCATGTGGTCACCGAGGTAGACAGTGGAACGGGAGCCCTCTTTGCCCGGAGCTGGCATAACACTGAGTTTGCCGGCACTACAGTTTTCCTTGATGTTACAGGAGACAACCGAACTGTAACAGGCGACCGAACCGAATTTATCGGACGCAACGGGACGCTCGCAAATCCGGAGGCAATGACCAGGGTCAACCTTTCCGGTGTGACTGGTCCCGCCCATGATCCCTGCGCTGCCATTCAGGTGCCCTTTGTGCTTGCTAACGGAAAAGAATGCGAGATTGTCTTCAAGCTCGGGGCGGGAAGCAATACGGACGAAGCCAGTGCGCTAGTGCATCGTTTTCAAACTACCGATTCGGTGCGGGAGGCTCTTGATGAGGTACGCTCATACTGGAATCATGCTACCTCGAAAGTGCAGCTGGAAACTCCGGACGCATCACTCAATGTCCTTGCCAACGGATGGCTCGTGTACCAGGTGCTTTCCTGCCGGTTGTGGGGGAGAAGCGGTTTCTACCAGTCAGGGGGAGCTTTCGGCTATCGCGATCAACTGCAGGACGTCATGGCACTTGTGTATACCGAGCCTACTATTGTTCGTGAACACATACTTCTCTGTGCAGCACATCAATTTGTTGAAGGTGATGTACAGCATTGGTGGCACCCACCGGCGGGACGTGGATCACGGACTCATTGCTCCGACGATTACTTGTGGCTCCCGTTGGCGACATGCCGATATATTTCAATCACCGGTGACACTGGCATTCTCGATGACATTATTCCCTTTATTGAGGGACATCAGCTCAATCTATATGAAGAATCCTCCTATAATCAACCATCTCAATCCGAGGAAACAGCCAGTTTATATGATCATTGCGTTCGTTCTATTTTGTATAGTTTTCCTCGTGGTGCACATGGACTACCTCTCATCGGTTCCGGAGACTGGAACGATGGAATGAATATGGTCGGCAAAGAGGGTAAGGGGGAAAGTGTCTGGCTCGGATTTTTTCTCTATACTGTACTCCTGCAGTTCAGCGAAATTGCACTCCAACATAAGGACCCTGCCTTTGCTGAGCGCTGTCTGAAAGAGGCTCATGAACTAAGCAGAAATATCGAAAAAAATGCATGGGATGATTCCTGGTACCGCCGGGCCTGGTTTGATGATGGTTCTCCTCTTGGATCTTCAAGCAATACCGAATGTCAAATCGATTCAATAGCACAGAGTTGGTCTGTTCTTTCAGGAGCAGGAGAACCGGAGCGTTCCCGCCAGGCAATGAAGTCGCTGGATGATTTTCTGGTCAACCGTGAGTACGATCTGATACAGCTTCTGGAGCCGCCATTCGATAAGTCCTCACCGAATCCCGGCTATATCAAAGGATATGTACCGGGCGTACGGGAAAACGGCGGGCAGTATACCCATGCGGCAATTTGGGCAGCGATGGCCTTTGCTAAGCTGGGGGATAACCAACGGGCATGGGAACTCTTTACTATGATAAATCCGATCAATCACTCTGTATCGCCCGAAAAAATTGCTGTCTATAAGGTAGATCCGTATGTCATGGCAGCTGATGTCTATTCACTTCCGCCGCACACCGGTCGTGGTGGATGGACCTGGTATACCGGTTCCGCAGGATGGATGTATCGGCTCATTCTGGAATCACTTTTGGGTTTCGACCTTACAGAGGATACCGTACGTTTTGCTCCATGTCTTCCCCCGGACTGGGAGAGTTTCAAGATCCATTACCGATTTCGGGAAACGATGTATCATATTGAAGTCATTCAGATACCTGCCAGCGGTGAAATGCAGGTGTGTGTTGATGGTATCGGGCAAAAGGAAAATACCATTACTCTTGCTGACGATCATGCGGAACACCGGGTTGAGCTGCGAATTCCATTAAAAAAAACTTGAAGAAGAAATGTGCATGAAGAAAAAAACCTTCTGATTTTGTAACATGTATTACATACTTACACGATAAACTGCATTACCTTATGTTTAGAAAAGATACATATAAGGAGATACAGTATGTCTGAATTAATTAAAAACGCTGATGAACGTAAGAAGGAACTAAGATATATAATTACACATCTTGATTCTGAAAATGATATCCCGAAAATGAAAAAAAGATTCTCTAAACTTTTGGCTAATCTTAGTCCTGAGGAGATTGCCGAGGCTGAACAGGCTCTTATTGCAGAGGGGGTCCCTGTGGAAGAGGTGCAAAAGCTTTGCGAAATTCATGTAGAAGCATTTAAGGATGGGCTGCAGACTGCTAACCACCAGAAAGTTCTTTCCGGACATCCTGTTGATACCTATAAAAGAGAAAATATTGCGCTTAAGAAACTTATGAGGAGTTTTCGACAAGTTAGTAAGAAAATTCCTGCAGGTTCTGATTTGTCAAATATTCGTGAAGTATTTGATCGGATTGCAGAAATTGATATTCATTATACCCGAAAAGAGAATCAACTTTTCCCATTTCTTGAAGGTGTCGGATTTACCGGACCATCAAAGGTTATGTGGGGAAAGCATGATGAAATCAGAGCCAGCATAAAATTATTTAGAAGATCTCTGGAAGCCGGGAATATTGCAGAAATTAAGCTGGTCGGAAAGGACCTGTTAAGAAAATTGAAAAAAATGATTTTTATGGAAGAGAAAATTTTATTTCCCACTGCTTTACGAAAGCTGCCTGAATCCGCATGGTTTAAGATCAGGGAAGGTGAGCTGGATATCGGATATGCATGGGTGCAGCCGGGATCAGTCTGGGCCGTTGACGTGCAAAAGGCAGTATCTCCTGTAGAATTATCCGGTGTTCAGTCCAGCTCTGAAAAAACAACTGACAGCACAATTGATTTACGCGTCGGTGCATTAACGTCGGATCAATTGAATTTGATGCTGAATAATCTACCTGTCGATGTCTCTTTTGTTGATGAGAATGATGAGGTAAGATATTACAACGAGGGGCAGGAGAGGATATTTCCCCGAAGTCCTGGAATAATTGGGCGTAAAGTGCAGAACTGCCACCCACCCAAAAGTGTTCACATTGTCCAGAAAATTGTTGATGATTTTCATAATGGGCATAAAGAGCCTGCAGAATTTTGGTTATCCCTGGGGGGGAAGTTTATTCACATCAGGTATTTTCCGTTATTTACCCCTGAGGGAGCTTATAAGGGCGTTCTGGAAGTGTCACAGGATGTTTCCGGCATACGTGCACTGGAAGGGGAGAAAAGGTTGATGTAGGGCTATTGATACCAGAGTCGGAGTCCCAGGAAACCCAGGGTTGTAACTAAAAGAGTATTTACATAGATTAAAGTAATCAATTGTGGAATATGGCTAAGTTTGGGTTCACCATGGCCAATAATTGGTTTTTGATGCATCTTACCAAAATAGCTCACATTTCCGCCAAAACTTATACCAAGCGCTCCGGAAGCTGCTGCTTCAGGAAAGCCCGAATTTGGACTATCATGTTTCCGTGAATCCTGAAGGATTGTTCGGATGCTTCCGGTAAAAGAATAGCCGGGCATAAGAGCAGATATAGCCATAACACCGGCGCATATACGTGCGGGAATCAGATTCACTGCATCATCCAATTTAGCGGCAGCATACCCAAAATTCTTATACTTATCACTTTTATATCCCCACATGGCATCCAGAGTATTTATTCCCCGAAAGATTACAGCACCTATTGGCCCCAAAAGTATGGTGTAGAAAATAGGTGATGCTATGCTGTCGAGATAGTTCTCTGCGAGTGTTTCACAGGTGCTTCGAATTATATCAACTCTATTCATGTGCTTGGTATCTCTGGAAACTATTTTTGATAGATTGATTTTTGCAGTTGCTAAATCATCATTTACCAGGGGTTTATAGACCATTTTTACATGCTGAACTAAATCTTTAACGGCAATAGAGAAATAGATCATGATTGACCCGACAGCGATATAGAGCATGGGATGAAGCGACTTTGCAGAGATAAGAACTACGAAACTGATAATGCCGGGCAGAGAAACGGTTACAGATGCCGCGGCTACACCTGATAAAATTGTCCTGCCAAAAACTTTACCACTTATCCGCTCACATAAGTTTGCAAATGCACCCATCAAGCGAACTGGATGAAATCGAAATTTCGGATCACCAAATAAACTATCCAGTAAAAGTGCAATCCCAATCATCCAGATTCTATCCATTTTATAATCCCATCATTCTTTTCAGTAATTCTGTATCGATTTGTGATTTGAAAATCTCTGAAAACTCATCCAAAGCTGTATCCAGATTCCAGGTATCATTAGCTTCTGAAAGGGGAAGATCAAATTTTTCTCTGATTTCGTTTAGTTTTTGTATTCTGAAAGAGTTGTTCTCGAATATTCCATGAAGATAGGTCCCCCAAACCAGAGGGGCTTCAGCTCCAAGGCCGGATTCTTCAAACATATCCAGTGTATTGCTGTATGATGATAATCCATGATGAATTTCATATCCATTGATTGGTTCATTTGTTTTACGGTATCTGGTAGCTGTTTGACTCAGTATTTTTTGTTCTGCAATAGTTGTATTTACCGGCAGCAGATTTAGTCCCTGTATTGAACTGTCAGGGGCTGTCTCAATTCCCAGCGGATCATGGATCGTTTTTCCCAGCATTTGGAATCCTCCGCATATACCGATAATGACCGTTCCTTCTTTTCGATTGAGTCTGCATATTTCTTCTGCAATACCATTAGATTTTAGGTAAGCAAGATCAGATATTACATTTTTACTTCCCGGGATTATTACAGCATGGAGTTGCTGTCTAGACAGATCACTTGCATTCTGGATGTGGATAAGTGATACATCATCATCTGAAAGGAAAGGATCGATATCCGTAGAGTTTGAAATGTGTGGGATTTGAACAATCCCAATATTCAAAGTACACATTAAACTTGTTTGAGGTTTTACGTAGCGCTCATTAAAATCAACACCATCTTCTTCCGGCAGTCTGTGATTTTTAATATAGGGCATAACCCCCAGTACCGGTTTTCCCGTTGCTTTTTTAAGATAAGTGTGAGCATCGGTTAAGAAACTGGCATCTCCACGAAATTTATTAATTAAAAATCCACTGATCAGCCTGCGTTCCCACTCTTCCATTACCTCCAAATGACCTATGAATGAGGCATACACTCCACCCAGGTCAATATCGCCAACAAGGATGACAGGACTCTCTGCATGACGGGCCATAGCCATATTTACAAAATCAAATTTCTTTAGATTCACTTCTCCAGGGCTTCCGGCTCCTTCCAGAACAATAACATCAAAATCTTTTTCCAAAGAATCATACGCCTGAAGAGCTTGAGTTCTCATGTATTTTCTGGCGGCATAATAGTTCTGAGCATCAAGATTCTGATAGGGTTTTCCCCAGATGATAACTTGTGATTTTGTATCACTATTGGGTTTTAATAAAACAGGATTCATTCGTACTTCTGGTTCTATGCCTGCAGCCCGCGCCTGTAATGCCTGCGCACGTCCAATTTCACCGCCGGTATTTGTCACAAAAGAGTTCAATGACATATTTTGGGCTTTAAACGGAGCAACTTTATACCCTTCATGAAATAAAACCCGACAAAATGCAGCCGTCATCAAACTTTTTCCTGCATTTGATGATGTCCCTGCAAACAT
>JABMQR010000299.1 GCA_013202335.1 Bacteroidota bacterium | reverse complement strand
TATTAGTGAAGTTTTCTGAAGTTATGTAATTTCTTTCTACATAACAAGTTATACCATTCATCAGAAGACTTCAAAAGGCAATTTCCTTAAAATCTTTGATTTTTGAAATTGCCTCAATTATCTCATTTTAATGCAATTGCACCATTATACAGATTTGTATAGATGGTTTCAGGATCGAGTCCTGCATCTCGTATAATTCTGGTAAAGTAGGAACCAACCACCGCTGCATAAGCATGCCCCTGCAAGGCCTCAACCTGATCTCTCGTACTAATTCCGAATCCCGCATAGAGCTTTGGCACTCCCAGACAATCCAGAAACTGGATAGTCTCATCATCCATAATAGTTTGCGTTCCTGTTACCCCTTGTCTAAGTGATACATAACACCGTTCGGGATGAAGATCTCTCAGCATTTGAATTCTATCAGAAATCATATTCACCACCGCCACCGGAACAGCATCAATCTGCAGCCCTTCCTGCGAAGCATATGCATAAAAACCCTCTTCATCTTCAATAGGCAAATCCGGAATTATAATACCGGTAACATGAGCCGCTTCCATATCATCAATAAATTTTCTAATCCCATACCGGTAGATTATATTTGCATAGGTCATAACATGAATTTCTTCAAAGCCCCTGGCTGAAGCAAAATCAAGATACCGGTGAAAATCATGTACACTAAATCCATTTCGAAGTGCGGTCTCTCCAGCCTCTGTATTGACAGGTCCATCAGCTGTAGGATCTGAAAAGGGAATTTGTATTTCAAGAATTTCTATCCCGCTATCGGCCATAGCACTGCAGGCCGCCTCAAACCCAGCAGCATTTGGATACCCGGCAACCAGATGTCCCATAATTTTAATTTCTTGATTATTACTCATTCTATACCCCTGTCACCCAGCCGGTCGGCTTCCTCCCGAAGGAATGCTTCCCATTCCCGGGTATACAATTCTCCCGCAGTAATAAAGAGATCCTTATCGCCTCTACCAGACATATTTACAATAATTATGCTGTTTTTTTTCATTTGGGAAGCTTGTTCCAGGACTACTGCTGCTGCATGAGCAGATTCCAAAGCAAAGATAATCCCCTCTTTTTGGGCAAATTCCTGAAAAGCCTGCAGCACTTCCTTGTCATAAGCTTTTGTAAAATTTACCCTGCCAGTCTCATATAAATGTACAAGCTGCGGACCGATTCCCGCATAATCAAGTCCCGCGGATATTGAGTGGGTGGACTGAACCTGCCCATCATCTGTTTGCAGAAAATAGGATTTATACCCCTCAATAATTCCCGGTTGACCGCCGCCGTTCATTCGTACGGCATGTTCCCCAGGCGCATCACCCCGCCCTCCAGCTTCAACCGCGGTAAGTGTTACCGGATCGTCAAGAAAAGCGGTGAACATACCCATAGCATTTGACCCGCCGCCGCAGCAGGCGACTATTTCATCCGGAAGTCTTCCCGTTCTCTCAAGAATCTGACTTCTCGTCTCATCACCAATGACCCGCTGAAAATCCCGGACCATATCAGGGTATGGATAGGGACCCAAAGCAGACCCCAAAACATAGGCAGTGAGTTCCGGCTCCCGGACCCAATCCTTTAGTGCAGCATTGACCGCATCCTTAAGCGTTTTTGTACCATCCTCAACAACCCGAACATCAGCACCAAACTGTCTCATAAGGAAAACATTCGGCTGCTGTCGTTTCACATCAACCGAACCCATGAAAACCTCACAGGAGAGTCCCAGTTTTGCAGCTGCTGAAGCAACAGCAACCCCATGCTGTCCGGCACCGGTTTCTGCTATTACCTTTTTCTTTCCCATATACTTGGCCAGCAGCACCTGACCGAGGGCGTTGTTTATTTTATGAGCACCAGTATGCGCCAACCCTTCCATCTTCACATATATCGAAGCTCCCCCCAATTTATCTGTTAGGTTCTCGGCCAGACAAAGCGGTGTAGGCCTGCCGACAAAATTTCTCAGCAGCTGTAAATATTCTGTACGAAATTTCTGAGAAGGAAGAATCTCAGTAACAGCTTTTTCCAGTTCAGCGAGAGCTGGTTTCAGGACTTCTCCCACATACTGCCCGCCATATTTTCCAAACCATTTACCCATTAAAACTCTCCAAAATGGAAAAAATCTCGCGGATTTTTCCATGATCTTTCACTCCGGGGCTTACTTCCACTCCAGATGCGATATCGATCAGCAGGGGATTACACATCTCCAGCACACTGCCAAGGTTCTGCGGAGATATACCGCCGGCAATAAAACCACCCTGCAGAACTTCTCTGAATGTTGAGTCAAAGCTTAAACCCAAAGAGTCGTTCAAAGTATCTTTAGGTTTATCATAGAGGCTGAGCGGGGCAAAATAATCACCATCCACCGCCTCCGGAGAATCCAGTGAAATTGCTTTATATGCATTCCCGCCAAATGACTGCATTAACTTCAACGACTCATTCCCATGCAGCTGCACACCATCAATTGTGCCCTTTACCAAAAGTTCCCGCAGCGCTCTTACCTGCACTTTATCAGGGTCTTTTACTACCGCAACTTTTAGTACATCATATTTTGCAAACTTTTCCAGATCAGATAGGTTAATCTGCCTTTTTGATGGGGCAAGTATAAAACCAAGAACATCTGCACCTTCTCCCACTGCTATCTCAGCATCAATGGTTTTCGTTATCCCGCAGATTTTTACCAATGGCATGTGTCTCATACCCGGCATTCTGTTGCAGCGTTTCATGAGTCTGGAAAAAAAGTTGGGGCTCTCTGCCCTGCCTTTCTCATACTCAGAAAGCATCTCCTGAACTGTCAGGGTTCGATTTTCAGAACGCATCAGTGTTTCACCAATGAGAACCCCATGGAATCCGGCATTGCCAGCCAAACGGGTAAAAAAAGCATCCCGCACCCCGGACTCAGCAATAACCGGTATAGTTTCCGGTATCCGCTGTTTTAGCGCAAACGGTACCCGATTGTTTACCTGAAACGTCACTAAGTTGCGAGAATTTATCCCAATTGCATCTGGAAGTTCCTCCAGATTAAGAACACGTTCCAGTTCAGAATCGCTATGTGCCTCGCAGAGAACCTGCAGACCTATGTTGTGAGCCTCAGCAATCAATAGCGCTATTTGTACTGTATCAAGCATCTCTGCGATAAGGAGAACCGCATCAGCACCGATAAGCCAGGATTCATAGATATCTTTCTTTGTATAAAGAAAATCCTTTCTCAGAAAGCCCTTTTCCGGATGCTGACTCTTCAGCTCCTGCAAAAATCGCCAATTCCCCAGGAAATGATTTTGCTCAGTGAGTACAGAAAATCGCTCTGCACCCCCCTGAATATACTCAATAATCACATCCTCAAGAGGCTCTGAAAAATTAATTATCCCCTTGCTGGGAGAAGCTTTTTTCAGTTCACAAATCAGCCCCTTTTTACCAAAAAAATCCACAACCGGTACACTTCTAAGACCTTTCGGAAACATGTTAAGGATTTCTCCCGTCTCCTGCGCCTTATAAACCACCCTTTCCTGTTGGATTTTCTGTAAAATATTCATTATGCTTCCTTACCTTAGTCCTGCAGTCTCGTAACCAGCTTAAGAACCGTTCCATCTGAAATAAGCCTGCAGGCATCCTGGTATCCCTGTTCAATTGTTTCTACAGCTCCTGCCGTATAGAGTCCGGCTCCCGCATTTAACGCTACAGCCTCAAACACTGCCTGATTCTTTTTCTGTGACAACTCTCCCCCAATAACTTCTAAGAATAATTCAGCATTTTCTACAGCGTTACCCCCTTCCAGGTCTTTCATGCAGTAACCGTCTATTCCGAATGTTTTTGGATCAATCTTAAATTCCCGAATTTCTCCATCCTCGCAAATCTCTTTCACCGTTGTAGGTGCACAGATACTTATCTCATCAAGGTGATCATCAGAGTGGACTACCATTCCCCGTTTAAGACCAAGAAGTTTCAGAGTTTCTGCATAGAGATCCAGAATAGATTCTGAGAAAACTCCCGTAATCTGGAAGCATGGACGCATAGGATTAACCAATGGTCCTATCATATTAAAAATTGTTCTCACTTTCAGTTCCTGCCTAACCTGTCCTGCATGCCTCATTGCACTATGAAAAATGGGGGCAAACAGAAAGGCAAAACTGTTCCGATCAATACTTTTTAGACACTCTCCATAGGATTGGGAAACAGGAATGCCAAGAGCCTGCAGAAAATCATAGCTCCCCGATTTTGAGGAAACAGCCTTGTTTCCATGTTTTGAAATTTTTATTCCTGCTGCTGCACATACCAGTGCCGATGCTGTTGATATATTGAATGTATGTTTCCCATCACCCCCTGTCCCGCAGGTATCCAGCAACATCTGGTTTTCCGGCATTACACCTGTTTTATCTATGAGAACTGCAGCAAACTGGCTTAGTTCAACCGGGGTTGGCCCTTTAACAGCCATTGCCCCAAGAAATGCACCAATCTGGCCGTTACTCAACTCTCCATTGGTAATTTCATCCATTATTTCATAAGCGTCAGCAGCTTCAAGATCCATACCACCGGTCAATTGCCCTAGAATTCTTGTAACCGGAGACTCTTCCCGTTTGTAGGTAAGGAAATTCTGGATAAGTTTGTAACCGTGAAGCGTACCTATAGATTCCGGATGAAACTGGACTCCCTCAACAAGATACTCCTTATGCCTCACACCCATTATTGCCTGATCACCTTGTGCCCTTGCAGTAACCTGCAGCACGTCCGGGATATTACCCTGATTCGCTGTTAATGAGTGATATCGCACTACACTCATATTTTGCTCAATATTGCGGAATATTCCCCGACTATCGTGTGATACCGTATCCACTTTTCCATGCATAATTGTCGGAGCCTGAATTATTCTGCCGCCAAAAGCCTGTACAATAACCTGATGCCCAAGACAAACACCCAGAATGGGGATTTTTCCGGCAAAAGACTGAACAACGCTAAGTGATATTCCCGCATCATCCGGTGTACCTGGTCCGGGAGAGATTACTATATAATCAGGCTGAGGCTCCATCTTTTTAATCTCAGAAATCGTAATACTCTTATTTCTTTTTACCACCACTTCCTGACCGGATCTCTTCAGAAGGTCTACGATGTTGTAGGTAAATGAATCATAATTATCAATCATTAGTACCATTATGATATCCCCCCTAATGTCTGTATCATTGCCCGGGCCTTGTTTACCGTCTCCTCATACTCTTTTTCAGGCACTGAATCATAGACAATCCCGGCTCCTGCCTGAACATAAAATGTGCCGTCCTTACAGATCACAGAACGTATAATGATACAGGAATCAAAATCATTATTAATATCTATATACCCTATCAGTCCGGCATACGGTCCACGCTTAACAGGTTCAAGTGACGATATTATCTCCATTGCTTTTATCTTTGGTGCACCTGAGACTGTTCCTGCAGGAAATGATGCCCGTATAAGGTCAAAGGCATCCATCTCATCCTCCAGTTCTCCTTCAACCTCAGATACGATGTGCATTACATGTGAGTACCTTTCGACTGAAAAACTTTTTGATACCTGAACAGTTCCTGCCTTGCATACTCTATTGAGATCGTTTCTGGCAAGATCTATAAGCATAAGATGTTCCGCACGCTCTTTCGGATCATTGAGCAGCTCTTGCTCAAGTCGTAAATCCTCTTTCCTCGTTTTTCCCCGGGGGCGGGTTCCGGCTATGGGTTTAATGGTTGCAACACCTTCGGTATATTTAATCATTACCTCTGGGCTGGCCCCATAGAGAATGAAATCAGAAAAATTGAGGAAAAACATATAGGGTGATGGATTGGTTCTGCGTAGTCTTCGATACGCCTCAAACGGTGGAATTTCGGATTTCACTGCAACCCTGTGTGATAATACACCCTGAAGGAGATCACCGCGAATAATCGCCTCTCTAACCTTACTTACCCCTGCTATATATGCTTCGGTATGTTTTCCGGGATCCGCTGCAGCAGGGTATTCAGTTTCATCACTCTGAAAAGCACGGAAATCAGCATCAAACAACCGCTCTTCTACTTTTTGTATTTCATCATCCAAATTATAGGATTCTCCCTCTCTGTTCAGGGCAAGAATAATGAGCTCATCTTTATAATGATCAAATACCACAAAAACCTTACCGAAAACGAAGATAGAATCCGGCAGCTGCAGTTCGTCATGCTGATTGGTCAGGTGAATTTCATCCATTAGGGCGGCTGTCTCATAGCCAAGATACCCCACTCCTCCTGCAGGTACTGGAAAACTGAGGTGTGCAGCCTCTGAAAAGTCCGCAGCCTTTCTGCTGAGTTTTTTCACATACTCAAGGAATTTCGTTGGAGAGGGATCGAGAATTGTTTCCGGTTTACCCGGTGCAGAGTGCACGATTCCGCGTGAGTCGAGAAGGATTCGGGATGATTCAGAGACCATCAGAATTGAATATCTGCTCTTCCCGATATCCAAAACAGCTGATTCCAGGAGTGCACAGGCTGAAAGTTTCAGAAATGCAACTTGCGGGGTTATTCTGTCTGCTCTTAATTTTTTATATTGTAATTCATTCATGTTTCTATTTATAGAAACACTTGGCAAAAAAGTCAACCGTTTAATGTTAAGTTTTTAAGCGTAAGTTTTTAACAGGCTGGTCAATCCAATAATTCTGGTGTGAATTAATTTCAACGCAATGATTACTTATTTTTATTTAGCTTTGACCTTGATTAGAGAGCAAATCAAACATACTATTGCTGTAGTTATTTGTAGAAGTTTTCAAACTATATATATTTACATATAGTCAAATCGAAAACTTCAAATCCATGTAATCATGAATCATTTTTATACCAATAAAGGAACAAAAAAGGATGAAATCTGCGTTAGCCATTGATATTGGAGGTTCCAAAATTTCTATTGGTATTATAAGCCAATCTGGAAAAATCCTTTATGAAGTTACAAAAAAAATTATAATGCCTTATGATGGTGATGATGTAGTTTTCACAATTAAGGAAATGCTTAAACATCCTGATTTTTCTGATATATCCGACCTGCCTGTTGGAGTAACTATTCCCGGAACAGCTTCTCCTGATACTGGATATTGGCTTTATTCACCCTTCTCGGGAATAACAGATTATCCTATAGTGAGAAAGCTCTCAGAAACTTTCACGCAAAATATATTTATTGAGAATGATGTCAATGCTGCTGCTTTAGGGGAACTTCTGTTCGGTAATGGTAAGGATTGTTCAGATTTTTTTTGGATGACGGTAAGCAATGGAATAGGCGGAGCTATAATAATAAACAACACTCTTTATAGAGGATTCTATGGGTTTGCTGGTGAAATAGGACATAATTATCAGAATAGTGAATATGGAAATGAGAAAGTCTGTAAAGAACTGGAAGATTTGGCTGCAGGTCCGGCAATTCTTAAACAATATCAGATCTTAACAAATACTACCTGTAATGATACTACAGCTAAGGAAATTGCATTATATGCAAAACAAAACGATATCCAATCAAAAAAAGTCTATTCTCTTCTGGGCCATTATTTAGGGAAGGAGCTTGCATCCATAGCAAACATTCTTAATCCCGGAATAATAATCATAGGAGGGTCTATTGCTACTGACTTCGCTCTGTTTAAAGATTCTCTTTATGACTCTTTTAATAGATACAGATATCACCCGACAACAGAACAGGTTCAAATAATTCGTAGTAAATTCCCTCAAAAAGCTGCACTGTATGGAGCCGCTGCCTTAGTTTTCAAAAACTGTTGAGATAATTTTTTTTATTATTCATTCACGTACAACAATAGGAGAAAATTTTGAATATTAATGACTATAAAGTGTTAATCAAAGAAGCAACTGATGCAATTAATCCCATAGCTATTGAAAAATCAATAGATTTAATTTTACAAACATGCAATTCACATAATACCATCTTTCTTGCCGGTAATGGCGGGAGTGCGGCGTCAGCAAATCACTTTGCCTGCGATATGGCAAAAAATCTCATAACTTCTGATGGGAACAGGTTTAAAACAATTTCGGTATCTGCAAGTGCAGCAACGTTAACGGCCTTAGGTAATGATACGGGATATGAAAATATATTTTCTGAACAATTGAAACTATTAATGAATAAAGGGGATATCCTTATAGCTATTTCTGCCAGCGGAAACTCACCTAATATCGTAAAAGCCTGTGAAGAAGCTAAGAAAATGAATAACAGAATCATTGGATTATCAGGATTTACGGGAGGAAAACTTAAGGAGTTGTCGGATATTTCTTTCTATGTAAATTCACCCAGATACGAAGTAGTAGAAGATCTTCATTCTATTATTATGCATGGAATTATTTCCTGCTTTAAATCTAAATTTGAGAAAATAATATCTTAGTATAAATGATAAACCCGATCACGCTGATATGGTGCTGTTAAGAGGGCTTCCCTCTTTTCCGGCACTATCTTTTCTTATTCGTTTCTCCAGCTTCACTTCCCGGCAGCACTCTTTTTTAAGAAGTCGAGCCTCTTTCTTTAGCCTGCGGGCTTCTTTCTTTGCCTGAGAGATTTTCCTGTAATTTTCTGCATCCTGTAAATATTTATTTTGATTAATCTTTGCTTCATAAAGCATTGTATTGCTAAATAACATATTTTCCTCCTGGAAATCATATCAATATTGAATCATATCGAATTTATGTATTAGATAATTTTCTAATACTTATATACTATATATATGATACTTTTGTTGAGTTGTCAAGCTTTATCTTAGATATTTTTCTAATATATATTGTCAATATCTTTCTTAGTGTGGTATTATATCTCTATGAAATTTATATATAATCACGCAATTGAGTTCTATTGCTATCTCTGTGCCTTTATTGAGGACAAAATTGAAAAAGATAAGGAAGACAATAACATTCCCTCTGATCCTGCATTATCAGATATCCTCCAAAAAGTGGATCAGGATATATCTCCATTCCTGAAACATGATATTGAACTCTTTTTTAATAAGATGTTTTATACCAGCTGGATGATTTTTTACCGAATAATTGACCTTGAGATTACCGAAGAAGAAGAATTATTCTCCTATTTTAACAAATTATCTGATACCGAATTCAGAAACATTTATCTGGAAGGACTTTGGCTGCAGGACAAACCTGTGGATCAGATCCAGGAAAAAGACATAAAGAAATCAATAGTTGAAAACTTTTTTCACTCTTCACGTCCACAAGAGAAGATGTTAAAACAGTTACTGGACAACCCGGGAGAATGGAAACCTAAAATACTGCAAACCCTCACTGATTTTTACCATAAACATTATCTTCCATTCAAGGAAGAAATTATTAAAACCGGCACTAAACGTGGAGCAGCAGCAAAAAAAGAATTTGATAAGGATCCAACTCACTATCTGGACACACTCACACTCGGTCACTATCGGGATCTCTTAAAACATGCCGAAGATACAACAGTTTACATCTCATATTCATACAATCGCGGTTTAACGTTATCCATAAAACGAAAAATCATACTTCTTGGCCTATCCCGCGAAACATTGCTAACTTCTGCAAACAGAAAGCTGCAAAGCAACATTCTATTCACCGCCCTATCAGATAAAAAACGAGTGGAGATACTAAGACTGCTGGGGGAGAGGGAATGGTTCAGCAATGAACTGGCTAAACATTTTGGGCTGACTGCAGCCACCATGTCTTACCACTTAAATAAATTATTAGGAGCCGGGTTGGTTACCATCAGAATCGGTGACCAGAAAAAAATCTACTATTCCCTAAGTCGGGAAAATCTGGAGAATTATCTGGACTGCTGCAGGGCAGACCTATTGGGAGACGAGGATTGTAGTACGATAAATGAAGAGTAAAAAGACTCATACAGAATATTGATAAAACGGCACCCTTTTCAGGGTGCCATATTTTTTATTTACACAATTAATTGTAAAATTAGCCAAAGATATACTGATTAATCAAATTCTTAATCATTTCCTGCTTTCCGCTGATCCTTTCTGATTCCCCCTGACCTGCCGCTAGGTCCCGTAAATCTGTCAATGAAAGTTTTCCGGCCTCAAAATCAGCTCCCTTACCAGTATCAAATGAACTATAGCGTTTGCTGATCATTGCATCCAGCTTACCGTCACTAATTATGTCGTTGGCAATTTCAAGTGCAAGAGCAAACGTATCCATTCCACCAATATGAGCAAGAAACAGGTCTTCAGAATCAGTTGAATTCCTGCGCAGCTTAGCATCAAAGTTAAGGCCGCCAGTCTTCAGCCCACCTGATTTGAGTACAACCATCATAGCCTCAAGTGAATCATACACATTTGTCGGGAACTCATCAGTATCCCAGCCGTTTTGTGCATCGCCCTCATTTGCATCAATACTGCCCAGCATATCAGCATCAGCACACACCTGCAGATCATGTGCAAAAGTGTGTCCGGCAAGCGTTGCATGGTTGTTTTCGATATTGCATTTAAAATCCTTATCCAAACCGTAATTTCGCAGAAATCCAATGGCTGTAGCCGCATCAAAATCATACTGATGTTTTGTCGGCTCCATAGGTTTCGGTTCCAGCAGGAAATTTCCATTAAATCCAATACTTCGGCCGTAATCTCTTGATATCGTCAAAAACTGAGCCAAATGATCCAGTTCCCGTTTCATCTGAGTATTCAGCAGGGTCATGTACCCCTCTCGCCCGCCCCAGAATACATAGTTTTCTCCACCCAGCATAACATTAACATCAAGACAGGCCTTAACCTGGGATCCCGCACGTGCAAGGACTGAAAAGTCCGGATTTGTTGCAGCCCCATTCATATATCGTGGGTTTGAGAACATATTTGCCGTATTCCAGAGCAGCTTCACGCCGGTTGCATCCTGTCGCTCCTTCAGAACATCTGCCATAAGAAACAGGTTTTTCTCATACTCCGCTACTGTTGCACCCTCGGGAGAGGCATCAATATCATGAAAACAGTAGAGACCTGCTCCCACTTTTGTAAAAAACTCAAAAGCAGCATCGGCCTTTTTCTTCGCAGCTGTCATTGGATCAGGATCATCCCATGGGAAAATCTGGGTAGGACTACCGAAGGGGTCAGAGCCGTTCCCGCAAAATGAATGCCAGTACGCAATTGCAAACCGCAGATGTTCAGCCATAGTTTTCCCGCCAATCATTTTTCCCGCATCAAAAAACTTAAATGCCAGGGGATTATCCGATTTAGGTCCTTCATACGCAACCTTTCCTATACCCTTGAAATATTCATCATTCCCTAAAAAATAGTCAGCCATATTACTACACTCCTCAATAAAATTTTTATTATCTATAGCTTCCTTGAAAAAAATAAGGTTTTTGCAAAGACAAGAAAGAAAAAGCACAGAAAGCGGAGTTTGCTATACGCAAATGAGCATTTCGAGCATTTTTCTGACACAGTATTTGCGTAAAGATTACTTTTTTCAAGAGAGCTATGAAAATAGACCACTCAATGCATCCACATAAGCAGAATATTCTTTATACACCTTCTTATAAATTACTACCTTTTTCGGATCCGGAAGACAGGTTTTTGCATCATTTATCTGTACATGCTCCCGTACTATCTCCTTTATACCAATAGATTCACCGGATAGAAGATTCAAAGTCCAGAGCGCCTGTACAGCTCCACCCAAAGCCGCTGCCTCTGTCATAGCAGGTACTGTTACCGGCAGATTTAGAATGTCAGCAGCAATTTGTCTCCAAAGCGGAGAATTTGCACCGCCCCCGATAAGACGAACTTCTCGGGCCGAAAATCCAAGCCGTATAAAAGAGTCCAGTCCCATCTTAAGTCCGAAAATCGCCGATTCCATTGCGGCACGGGCTATGTTTTCTTCGTTCATATTTTCATTATCCATACCTACAAGACATGCTTTACCATTGGGAAAGTTTGGTGTCCTTTCTCCATTAAAATAGGGAAGCATCATAACCCCGTTTGCACCAGCAGGGGCATTTTCTGCAATAGCATCAAATTCTTTAACTCCTCGCTGGAAAAGTGCTCTGGTCTGTTCTGATGCCACCGTACAGTTCATAGTACAGAGAAGAGGCAGCCATCCACCTGATGATGAACAGAAAGCTGCAAGATATCCTTCGGTATCAATAATTGGCGTATCTGAATATCCGTATATAGTTCCGGAGGTTCCCAGGCTCATGGTAAGAAACCCATCCTCAACCGTTCCCGTACCGATTGCTCCCATCATATTATCGCCGCCGCCGCAGGATACAGGGATACCTGCCGGTACTCCAAGAATTGCGGAAATCTCATCGGTAACAAAACCGGCCGGTTCACCGGCTTTGATTATCTTTGGAAGCAGTGACTTCATATTTCTTTCAGAATCAAGGGCATTCAGAAGTTTCTCATCCCATGTACAGGATCGAACATCCAGAAGGGCAGTCCCTGAAGCATCCCCGGCTTCCATCGTATAATCACCAGTCAAATACCAGTTTATATAGTCATGCGGGAGTAGAATTTTTGCCATCTTCGCATAAAGATCAGGATGGTTCTTCTTGAACCAGAGAATTTTTGAAGCAGTATATCCAGGGAGCACAAGATTTCCCGGTCCATCAAGTAAGGTATCTGTACCACCATAGGTATCCGTAATTTCATTGCATTCGGCAGCTGTTGAGGTATCACACCAAAGCTTCACCGGCCTGAGTACTGCACCCGCAGTATCAACAGGTACAAATCCATGCTGCTGACCGGAAACACCAATTGCTCTAACTGCCTGTTTTATTTCCTCAGAAACCTGTGAAAAACAGGATATTATAGCCTCGATCCACCATTCAGCCTTCTGCTCTCTCGTACCATCATCGCTGCTTATCAGCTCATGGGGTGCTGAGGCGGAAGCTACGATTTGTTTTTTCTCATAATCATAAAAAACAACTTTCGTGCTTTGAGTTCCGGTGTCTATTCCGGCTGTTATATTCATAATGACCTCTCCATGCACATGTTTAATTATTATCATTTTCAACTACCAACAGAGTAAAAGGAATGGACAAAATTGATAAGACATGCATATAATTGACTTGATGAAAATACGGGACGCTGTTTTTGTCTACCAGATGCGTAATGATGATGAAATACGCTGGCACGGCAGGCACCATCAGCATACAGAAACAGAGTACGAACTACACTATTTTCTACAGGGCAATGGAGAATTTCTCAACGGCCCGGCTCTTTATACGATAAATCCAGGGACACTATTCCTTACATCCCCATCAATCCACCATGAAATCAGAGCAAAAAAGACCAACATTCCTATAACCTATTATGCCGTGCTTTTTTCTGTGGAACCTGAGGAGCAGGAGGTCCTTGAGCTGCTCCAGCGTGATATCCGACGAGCTTCCAGATACACTATCGGCTCAAATTACCGTTTTTTCTTTGAAGAAATGCGGGAAAAGGGGATGTCGAAGAATGAGAATCTCCGCCGGTCCGCTGCCCACCAGCTTATCTCATTCCTCTATCTGTTAAGTGAGGGAGAACCCTCCTCTTTCAGAGGAGAGGACAGTGTGCATCTGGAACGGGCCTTGCGTTACATGCAGAATAATGTACTGGGTACAATCACATTGAAGGATATCTCACAACACCTAAACCTTACTGAATCGTACTTTATCCGGCTGTTCAAACGACGGATGAATACCACCCCTATGAAATATTATACTCGTCTTAAAGTTGAGGCAGCAGGGGCAATGCTGGCATGTACAAATCTATCGGTTAAAGAGATTGCTGCACAGCTCTTTTTCTACAGTGAATTTCATTTCAGCAGGGTTTTTAAGCAGTATACCGGGTTTGCCCCGAGTTTTTACCGTATTCAATACCTGCAGACCCTTGAAGGAAAGACTCAGCGGAAACAGATAGACTGATTATTATTCTGTCGTTAGTTCCTTATACCGAAAACAGCTTGTAATATGATCGTTAATTACCCCAATTGCCTGCAGATGTGCATAGAGTGTAGTTCCCGTCTTTAGG
>JABMQR010000298.1 GCA_013202335.1 Bacteroidota bacterium | reverse complement strand
GTGCCAGAAGTTACTGATATCTGCACTCCGCAGTGGGCACATTCATAGAGTTCCCGGCTGGTCGTCCATGTTTTATCATGACTGCACTTCGGGCACTCAAAACCATTGGGCCACCGTAATTCCCAGAGATATTCTCTACAGGAATCCTCGGTTGAAAACCATTCTTCAAATTCAGTTATCGTTCTAGGAAAATTATCCATCTCTCTTCACTACATGCAGCGTGTACTTGATTCAAGTAAATAGCCCTATTAACTTATTTAATAATTTCCTCACTTTCCGTCCACCAGCTCTTGCAAGGTTATTTTCACGGTACCAAATTCTATGCCTACTTCTGCATAGTAATCCCGTAGAACAGCAGCACGGGCGCCAACTGGATGTCCGGTAATTTCCTCAATCTCTTCTTTTGTGACATCCCAGGAATAGAGATCCGCAAAAGTTGTATTGCCTTTTATTAATCTATCTTCTGAAGAAATTTCAACGTGAACTAAGTCCTCATTCTCTGACAAAAAACTGTCTGCAGTAGGAGAAATTGATTTTTCTTTGAGAATTTGAAATTCTTCATCATTAATAACACCTTTGCTTTTTAATAAGGCCAGTGCGGGTGACGGCAGCAGGGTGGTCTCTTCCGGAGTATATGGGTAATCTAAATAGAGTGCAACAAACCACTTGATACTATCCGTTCCAACCTCTCCATCTCCCTCAATAAGCTCTCCATAGATAGCTTCAAGATCTTTGGCAAGATATTGATCCGCATCCTTTTCGGAAGTATCCAGTGAAAAGGCCTGAGCCAGTTCTTCAGGAGATATTGAGAAGCTATCACTGATATCCTGAAAGCTGTATGAGCCGCGGATGTCAGCGGGATCAGATAATCCGGCAAACTCTCCCATAGTTATTTCACGGGGAACTTTAGTACTCTCAGTTATCCAGTTTCCGGTAAGTTGTGTCACAAAAACCCCGCCTAGAATAATTACTATAGTGATAATTGCTGCGGTAATACTTTTAATTTTCATTTCCCGCCTCCTTGATCTCTTTTGTCTTTTTATTTAATGGAGTTGTGGAAATAAGAACTGTTTCAGGAATTGGGCAGGAATCATCTGAAGTACAGGCATAACAGGAGATGCATTGGTGATTCAGAACATTTTTAGTAGTTGATACCTCAATATTCATAGAACAGGCTTTATCACATACTGAACAGGAGATGCAAGTTGGTTTGTTTCTACGAATTTTAAAAATTCTGAACAAATTAGAGAGTCCTAAAACGGCACCATAAGGACATGCATATTTACAAAAGGGTCTTTCTACAAATAAGGAAAGAACTAAAATAACACCCAGAGCAATAAATCCGGTTACTGCAACCTCACCAGTCCAGAAATTAAACAGGGCATAGTAGGGGTCGTAATCAGAAAAGATAAGCTTTGTTGAAACTGCTGTCATAATAATGACCCATAGTAGAACTGCATAACGAAGATACCGCAGTATACGATCAACATTACCAGGAACGAAATTATTGTATTTCCTTTTGAAAATTTTGCGGCCTATTTTCCCCACCCACTCCTGAAATGATCCGAATGGACAAATCCATCCACAGAATACCGGTCCAAACAGGATTGCTGTGAGAAAGACCAGAATCATGAGAATGAATGAAGAGTCATGGATTTTCTGGGTAAAACTACCAACTGTAAGATATTGGTATATTGATACGACTCCGCCAAAAGGGCAGACTGCATGAAGTGATGCTCCTTTGATCAAAGGGATTGAGACCCCCGCTTCTTCCAATGTATGTCCAACACTGATTAATAGAACTAGAATGAAGAAAAAGATCTGAATTGATGTACGTATCGGTTTTAGACGCAGCTTTTTTTTCATAGTGAACCTCCTTAATGTTCCCGTGCCGAGAAAAATCTGCGCACTTCGTATGAAGCCTATTATAAAAAGAACCCCATTAATGTATGGGGCTCGATAGATTAAGATTTCTTAATGTTCTTATTGGTGCGCTTTAAAGAGCCGAAAGAGCTCCAAGTACCTTCTCCTCGGTAAATCCAAAAAGTGCGAAAAGTTCAGATGCAGGAGCTGACTCGCCAAAGGTTGTCATTCCGATAATATCACCATTAAGTCCAGTGTATTTATACCAGAAATCTTTATAAGAAGCTTCAATGGCAAGACGTTTGGTAGCTGCAGGCGGTAATACAAGATTTTTGTATTCTGTTGACTGCATCTCAAACTGTTC
>JABMQR010000297.1 GCA_013202335.1 Bacteroidota bacterium | reverse complement strand
CCCACGTTTGTGGTAAACGAGAGCATCGCGCCCTTAGCTCAGCTGGATAGAGCAACGGCCTTCTAAGCCGTAGGCCAGAGGTTCGAATCCTCTTGGGCGTACTTATTATTCCTTCTGTCAAAAGGAATTAGTAGCAAAACTTCTTAGGGTTTCTAAAATGGTTTTCTCAAAAGATACCAAAAAGATACCACAAGGAGTTTTTTTTATGAATCCACAACCATTTAAGCGTCCCGGTTACAAGCATTATTATTACCGCCACACTGATCCTGATACGAAAAAGCGTGTACTCCGTTCTACGGGTACCGAGAAGAAACGCTTGGCTCATGATTTGATCAAACAGTACATCGATGATTTGAAACAATACACAGGTAAAGAGACCTTTACGTTATCTGAGTTTCTCCAACCCTGGGTAAATGGAATAACGAATCCTCGCTATGAGCGCTATCAACTTGAGGGAAAACAGTACGGACTTCGTCAGGTTCAGGATATTGCCCGGCTCATGGAAAAATATGTCCTTCCTCATCCTATCAGTAATAAACAAATCTATTTAATTTCACGTGGAGATGCACTTGATTTTCGTAAGAACTTATCTGCTGGAGTACTCAAGGAAAAACCACGAACGGTGAATCGAGTTATTTCAGCTTTACGGTCTGTATATTCAGAAACTTTGCACCGAGGAGAGATTAAGACCAATACATTTGCCGGTATTGGAGAAATTAAATATCAGCAAAAAGTTAAAGAAATCCTCAATCCTGAAGAAATTAAAAGCTTGCTAAAAAAGGAATATTTTCCATCTACAACTGCTTATCAAGTTTTCTCCATTGCTGCATATACAGGTATGAGAATGTCAGAAATTTTGGCACTGCATTGGGATCAATATGATGATGGGATACTCACAATTGATCGAGCATGGAAAACCGAACATGAACTAGGCTCTCCTAAGTGGGGAAAGACCAGAAGATATCCATTATCAGATTTGGCTATTGCCTGCTTACCAGAAAAAGAATGCGACCTTATCTTCCATCGAAACGGTATACGCTTAGGTAATACTTGGTGGATTAGAAACTTTATAGCGGCTCTTGATAATTCTGATATCGAAAAATCTATTACTCCCCATTGCCTTCGCCATTCATTAAATAGCAATTTGCTTATTGCCGGAGTAAGTCCCTTTCTCATTCAGCATTATCTTGGCTGGTCAAACAACTCTTCACTTACTAAGGTTCAGGAAGGCTATACCCATATTGAACCAGAAAATCTACAACCGGTAGCAGATATGATTGATTCACTTTATACCAAAATTGAGAAAAATAATATTATTCAATTTAGAAAGATCGAATAACTATATTTCTTCAATCCGCTTTATGCTTCGCTAATATATCCATTCTCACCTCTTCAGGGAGGTGAAATTTGGGTAATGCTAGTAATAATTGGGAGACGGCTAATAATAAAAATCAGCCTTTTACCCGTAAGAAGCACTTGTAAAGCCTTTTACGAGTACATATAAGAAGATACATCCTGTTTAACACATGTATAACCGATCTGATATTTCTCTTGTCTGTACCCATAGGACTCAAAAATTGTAGTCATAGATAATTCTTACTAATTTCACATTTGCACAAACTCGCAATCCAAGATTAATCAGATGCAGAAAATGCATACATTATAAGGTCAACTGGTATACCAAAAGAGGTTATGGCGTTAATTGTACATATTTATTCAGGTATATGAAGAACTGTAGTTTCATTCCTTTCAAGCAAGAGTTTTAACCATTTCCTCGGTGATATTCCACTTGAAATCTTCATTCAGTATATAACGCATAAGTTCCTCTACCATATAAGAACCCATCCTTGCGCACTCTCCATCCATAGATCCAGCGAGGTGAGGTGTCAGAAATACATTCTCCATGGTGTATAGAGGCGAGCCTACCACAGGAGGTTCTGGATACGTAACATCAAGCAAAGCGGTAATATCAACCCTTTCTGCAAGAACTTTTATCATCTCTTCTTCATTAACCACGGCGCCCCTTGACGTATTGATGAAGGTTGCACCTGTTTTCATTGATTTGATGAGATCACCTGTTATCATCCCCTCCGTTTCTTTCAACCAGGGAGTATGCAGACTTACCACATCAGCAGTCCTAAAGAGCTCTTCAAGAGTAACCAGCTTAACGCCCAGCTTCTCTGCATCAATTTCTTTAAAAAATGGATCAAATGCTATAACTTTAAGAGAAAATGATTTAAGAAGACGATTTAAGTTTTGTCCAATAGTGCCCAGCGAAATAATTCCTACCGTACTTTCATATGCTCCCGGAACATGCATTCTTTCAAGGTAAGAGCCGTTTTTGTTAATAATCCGCATATGCTCCCAGCCCCTTTTTAAAGAAAAGAGTATCTGCGCCAGCGTAAATTCGGATACTGGCACTCCATTTGCCATATACGCACTTGTAAGAATGATTCCTCTCTTCCAAAACTCAGGTGTAACAAATTCTTTAACTGTACCTGATCCATAAAATACAGTTTTTAAAGATTCTGATGCCTCAAGAAAACCGTAATCCATATAGGGCGCACCCCAACCGGAAAAAATAACTTCGGCTTCTTTCAACACCTCAAGGTTTTCTACAGCTTCTTCTGCACTCATTGGAGGTGCATAAATATCTACATATTTTTCTATTTGGTCTCTATTTTCCTGGGTATAAATAAGATTGAAATATTTTTTGCTCATAATATATAAACCTTTAATCACACTATCCTCCGAATATTATTTTACCTATCAGCATAATTAACAGCTTTGGATTACCCTAATAAAGAAAAACTTATTATCCCTAATAGTAATACGATACATAGTAAAAGCTTAAATCAGATTCGTAATTCAAAGATTAAGTAACTAAATGAAATCTTATTATATTGTAAGAATATCTCCCGCAGATGCAGATTCAGTCCATTCAGCAATTTTCATGCATGCGAGGGAGGTCTGCATAGTTGATTGGGATTTTCCTTTTCCAGATAAAATATCAATCATTTCTCTATATTCACTCGTAAAACCAAATGCATCACATTCATCGGCGAAGGTACTGTTTTCAGAAAGAATTTTCCAGCTGCCCTGCGTAAAAACTCTGAGAAGTTCGTTATGATCCGATGCCAAAGGTTGTTTAATAAACAGTTCAATGAGTCGTTCAGAACAGAAAATCCTTAGGTGTTCCCTGGAATCTTTTCCCTGCGTTTGGAAATTTATATATCCGGTACACGTGGCATGTGTCAATTTCAGCAAAAGAGCCGGAGCAGTTTTAGCAATAGGGAATTTTGTAATAATTTGCAACTGTATAGCTGGTCCAAAAAGATACTCAACCAGATTAAGTGCATGAATTCCCGTTTCAAATACATACCGGGTATCGATTCTATTACTTCTCCACATATTAAATTCGTATCCGTGCAGAGATGGTGTAATATAATCTTTGGCATGTTTAATCAACTGCATATATCGACGGTTAAATCCAACTATATGCGGGAGAGAACCTACAACCGTCAATAGTTCTTTCGCAGCTGCATATGTCTCAGCTGGAGGTTTCTCAGTTATAAAAGGCAGCCCTTTTTGGGCCGCTTTCTTTATATAAACATCAGCTATAGATTTATTCAGCACTATGGACAAACAGTCGAGAGATGGATCTGAAAGAAGTTGATCAACGGTTTTATAAACATGTGCAATAGCATGGCGCCGAGCAAGAACCTCTGCTTTTTCAATCGTTCTATTCCACACTCCAGCTAACATGATTTCGTTATTTTGAACGAGCTTATTTAATACGGGAATATGATATCTCTCACACCAGTCTCCAGAACCAATAATTCCCCAACGTATCATAAGGGCAGCTCAGTACGAGAAACTTCAACGTGCTTAATTTTATAACGATTTTCTGTATAGCTTATTTGAATATTCCCTAGGCTGTCCTGGATCAAACAGGGATACGAGTACTCTCCAGGTCCTTCTATTATGGTCATTGCTGCTGACCAAGACTCTCCATAATCCACCGAAACAGAGAGCTGGAGACTATGCCTATCTATTGCAGATGGATTTGATATCAGCAGGAGCTTGTTACCATCACAAGAAATAAGATCTACTGCACTGTCAGGATTCGGCAGTTTTGTTGCTTCACAAATACTCCAGCTATACCCATTATTATAGGAAATGCTTCTCCAGATTGTCCCCTGGTTTGTGCGGCAAAACATTAATAACCTCTCTTCATCCAAAGCACAGATAACAGGTTGAATAGCTTTATTTCTCGCCATAGTCTCTGCAACAAGAGGAGAAAAAAGAACCGTATTTATATCTTTAATTATCAAAACGTATGGACAATAGTCCGCCTCATGGTACAACGGAAAAAGTATATTTCCTTCACTCGTTTGAATTGGTTGGGTTTTAGGCATAAATCCCTTTTTAGGAAGGAAAAGCGAAGCAGCAGACCATGTTTCACCATCATCTTTAGACGAAGAATAAAATAACAGACTTGATTTCCATGATTCTTCCATAAGAACTGAAAAGGTGACATATAATGTCCGGTCTTTTTTCCAAAGCACGGGATTCCCCAGCGATATCCCATTGAAATCAAAAAGTATTTCAGGAGCATCCCATTTATTGGAATCCACAACCTTCCGCGATAACATAATTTTTGTATCACCAGAGGTCTCATACGACCCCTGGTACCAAACGCAAAGCAATTGCTTTTTCCCACTTTCCAGAAGAGAAGAGCAGTGAACAATAGCCGGTTCTTCTCTTATACTCTGTATATCAAGCATTTTGTATTGCATGCATATAATCCTTACTGAACTTCTCTATAAGCCCCTGTGAAAAGTCTCTAAATTGTTTTATTTCAAGCTTCATACTCTCTGACAAAAAATCAGCATTCAAGCTTTTTGAAAATAAATTAATGGGAACTCCCTCTAAAGAGAGATAGTATTTAGCATTTACAGGATAAGCTTGATGCTCAATTATTGAACTAAATCCCAGAAAATTAAACAAATTGTCATACCTGATTTTTTTCTCTATGCTTTTCAGCAAGAGAGAGTATAACTCAGGATGAAAATTACCCATAATACCGCTAAAACCATTATAACCCATACAAATTGATGAGGCCAACGTAGCAGAATTTGCATTATACAGTTTCATGGGTGTGTTGCAACAGAGATCTACCCGTTTTTTATGTACACGGCTATCACTTGAGGTATCCTTAAGAAAATAAAACCTTCCTGATTCAGCTACCCACTTGATTTCAAGATCTGTCAGAACTCTTTTATATGGATTGGGGCATTCATATAAACCAAGAGGAATTTCCGATGTTATTTTCCGTAATATTTTTTCCATTTGAGCAATCCAGACATGTTCATCTTCATCCTGTCCGGCAAGTCTGTTCGCAACCATGACAACAGCCTCAACTCCGGTTGCTGCCATAGAATTGATTTCCTCAACCTGATCTTCAATAGAATCAGAAATATGTCCGGAAGCAACTACTCCGCATCTACTGCGAACCTTTTCTACAATAAACGTGCTGAGTGCTACCCTCTCCTGCAAAGTAAGATAAAACATTTCACTTGATTGGCAAACAGCAAAAACACCATTTACTCCTTTTGAAATATACCACTCAATAAGGTTTTCAAGTCCATGCCAATCTATTATTCCAGTATTTGTAAATGGCGTTACCATAGTGGGCCAAACACCATTTTTTAGTTTAAAATTCATTTAATTGCTCCAGATATTGATATGCCGCTAATAATTTTTTTTCGTAAAACCGCAAAAATAACAAGAGAGGGAATAAGAGCTAGCATCGATGCTCCAAACAGAATCCCATATTCTATGCTCTGAGAACCCATGATTGTTTTTAAACCGATAGGCATCGTTAGCATAGCTGCTTTCTGCAGAGAAATCATTGACCAAAAAAATTCATTCCAGGCAAAAATGAATATCCAAATAGTTAAAGCTCCTACAGCAGGAAGAGATAAGGGAAGAAGAATCCTGAAAAGCAGGCGTACGCTCCCACAACCATCAATCCGTGCAGCATCTTCAAGTTCCTGCGGGATATTTATAAGAAATTGCCGCATGAGAAAAACACCGATAGGCATTGCGACCATTGGCAGGAATACTCCGACCCTCGTATTCAGTAACCCAAAGAAATTCATGATAAAATAAAGCGGTATCGCATTTATTTCCCAGGGAATAAACATCGAAGACAGGAAAAGCAAGAAAACAAAATTTCGGCCTTTCCAATGAAGTCTTGCAAAAGAGAATCCTGCCATAATTGCTGTAAGCGAGGTGAGAAGTATCGCTCCGATAGTTACGAGAAGCGAATTATAAAACCATCTCATAAAAGGCCAAGAATCAAATATCTGCGTTATATTTTTAAGCGTGAAGTTGGAAGGTATAATTTTATAGCCTTCCTTATAGATTATCTGCTCTGGCGTAAAAGCCTTACCAATAAGCCAAAGTATCGGCACCAACCAAATAAGGGCAAATAGAAAAAGAATTATGGTACTAAGTATTTTTTTTGCATCAATCTTCTTCATCTCAAGTCTCCCCCTAGTTTGAAAAATTTAACAAACACCATACTGATGAAGAAAATCAAAAGGAAAATAATAAAACCAACCGCTGCCGCTCTTCCAAAGTCCAAAAATTCGAACCCAAGTCGATACATCTGGAGAGCCATAACTTCTGTTGAGACTCCCGGACCGCCGGATGTCATTAAGACAACCTGGCCAAATGTCCGCATACCTCCGACAGTTGTTAAAATTAAGGCAAAGAGAAGTGACGGCTTTATCAAAGGCAATGTGATTATAGCAAACGTTCGTATCGGTCCTGAACCATCAATTTTTGCGGCCTCATATATCTCTTCAGGTATAGAAGACAGCGCTGCACGAAATACAATCATACGATATCCGGCCAACCACCATATCGTAGTTATTGCAACCACAGGTAAAGCCCATGCATTACTACTAAGCAGCGACATTTTAAAAAGACCAAACTTTTGCAAATAGTGAGATAAAATTCCAATACTAGGATCATTCATGAGTCCCCAAATTATACTGACAATCGAAACATTTAATAAATAGGGAAAAAAAATGGCTGACTCAAAAAAATTCTTAAAACTGAATCTGATAAAGTGAAGGATAAGTGCTGCTATCAGAGCTGAAATAATGATTCCGGGAATAACCATCAGAATAAACTTCCAGGTAACCCAGAAAGAGTTCCAAAACCTGTGATTGGAAAAGAGCTCTCTATAATTATCAAGACCTATAAAAACACTTTCTCCTAATGGATTCCAATCGAACAGGCTAATAATCAAACCGAAAACTAAGGGAAGAAACAAAAATAAAAACCATATTACCGCATACGGTAATATAAAAAGGAAACCTTCGAGACCTTGTGATCTTTTTAATGACATTATGCTTTCCTGTATAAAACGATCCCCACAACTTTTATGCGGGGATCGTCTCTGATATGTTTACAAATTATTT
Source organism: Bacteroidota bacterium (assembly GCA_013202335.1). Next base: position 531 of record JABMQR010000297.1, on the reverse strand, counting down.
TGCAAGGACTTCATTAACATCAGCTTCTGCTCTATTCAAAGCTTCTTCAGGCGTTATTATTCCATTATATGCTTCTTCAATATAGGGCTGAATAGCATTGTTAATCTCATTTATACGAGGATCTGCAGGAAGACTTTTGTAGACCCCTTCAAAAGACATTCTGGTAAATTCTTCTAAGGTTTTCTCCCAGGTTCGAGATGCGAGTAATTCTTCATTCTGTAACGCTTTACGATTCATAGGTACATGCCCGCCATAGATTCCCCAAGTATGAGAATTATCACTTATCCAGCGAATTACTTCAGCAGCAGGTTCAATCAGCTTTTCATTTTTCTTGCTTTGCTTGGGTATTGCAAGAAAATGGTTTGATCCCCAGGTCTTTTCTTCTTCAAAGAACTTTGGAACACCCAGAAAACCCCATTCGAAATCAACATCATTAAGACTGAAATAATGCCACGTACCATTCCACATCATGCCAAGCTCTCCGGCCCCAAACTGTGCAGCACCATTTGTTCCTGGTTCATTATATCCATT
>JABMQR010000296.1 GCA_013202335.1 Bacteroidota bacterium | reverse complement strand
GCTCAGGATATTGTTAAAATGATTGAAGCAATGAATTAATTTAGAATAAGGGTAGTTCTTTCAAAGTTAATATATTGAAAGAACTGCCAATTAGTGAAATTTTATTCAAAAATACATGAAATTGATCAAGTGCCGTTTTCAGAAAGAAGACATAGGGGTTTGTGGATTATGAAAAAACTATCAATAATGATGAAAAAGATTTCAGATTTTATTGAAAGAATCATCAAAGTAGTTCTTGCAGTAACTATAGCAACTCTCTTTATCACTGTGGTTTTAAGTGTAACAACCCGAAACTTTAATTTCCCCGTTGTCTGGCTTGGTGAATTAGGAACATTTTCCTGCATCTGGGCTATATTTATGGGGATGGCGCTCGCTTACAGGCAAGACCTGTTTCCTTCTGTTGATATATTTCATTCCTTGATATCAACAAAAACCCGATCTGTTCTATCAGTAGTATATGATGTACTAATTTTATTTTTTCTATTTGCGGTTCTCTGGTCTTCCAGAATATTTCTCGCACATCTGCAGAATTCCGGGCAAATATCTCCTGAATTACGCCTTCCAATGATATATGCCTATTTGGGACCTGTTCTTGGTTATATTTTTACGGCTTTTTTCTGTCTAACTTCACTTGTAGGAAAATTGGAAAAGAAATTTACTAGAAAAACGAGTACAGAAGGAGCTGTTTAAATGTTAGTTATAATTGTATTTATCGTACTTTTATTAATTGGATTGCCTCTATACTTTGTACTGGGTCTCTCTAGTCTCGTCTATTTCTTGTCAGCAGACCTTCCAGCCTGGATTATCCTGCAGCGTCAGTTTGTAGGGCTTAACTCCTTTGTAATGGTTGCTGTGCCCCTGTTCCTTCTCGCTGGTAATTTGATGGATGAGGGAGGAACACTTACCCGTATAATACGTTTTTCCAAAGTTCTTGTAGGGCGGTTTCGGGGCGGAATGGCTCATGTAAATATTTTGGCCAGTATGTTCTTTGCCGGGATTACCGGAAATGCTGTAGCTGATGTAGCTGCTCTTGGTCCTCTGGAAATCGAAATGATGGATGCTCAAGGATATGAAAAAGATTTCTCTGCCGCTTTGACTGTTGCATCTGCTTCTATTGGTCCCATTATCCCCCCCAGTGTTCCAATCATTATGTATGGTGTTGTTTCAAATACGTCTATTGGATCTCTTTTTGCAGCTGGGCTGATTCCCGGAGTATTGATGGGTCTTTCTTTGATGGTTTTGGTGGGTATTATTGCACATAAAAAGAAATTTCCCACCAGTGAAGCGTATTCATTTTTGGAGATTGTAAAAGAGTTTTTTAAGGCGGTTGGCTCACTTATAATGCCGATTCTTATTCTGGTTGGTATCTACACCGGTTTTTTTACACCAACAGAAGCAGCGGCTGTTGCTTGTTTGTATGCATTGTTTCTGGGATTATTTGTATATAAAGAGATCAAATGGCGGGATCTTCCACGTATATTTATTAAAACGGGGACTTCACTAGGAAGTGTAAGTACACTTTTTGCTATAGCAGCTTGCTTTACCTATCTTATATCTCTCGAGAATGTACCAGTTCTTATTTCGACTTTTATATCCGGAGTAACAACAAACAAGATTATTTTATTGCTGTTAATAAATCTGGTATTGCTCTTGTTAGGCTGTTTTATGGAAGGGATATCAGCCATTTTGATAACAACGCCTCTACTACTCCCGATTGTAATCCAAATTGGCGTGGATCCAGTTCATTTTGGTATTATTATGATAATTAATTTAACCCTAGGTCTCCTGACGCCGCCATTAGGAATCTCTCTCTTTGTAGTCTCGTCAATTGCAAAATTGCCTGTGACAAAAGTGGTCAAAAGGGTGATCCCGATGTTTTTGGTTCTACTGGTTATATTACTTATCATCACCTTTGTACCGATTATATCCATGGCCCTTCCGAATCTATTTTTTAATTAAAGCAGGATAAATTGATGAAAATAATAATTGGAAATGATCATGGCGGATATGAAATGAAGAGAGTCCTGACAGCATATCTTGAGAGTCTGGAAGGATACGAGGTGATAGATATTGGATGCTATTCCACCGATATTGTCCGGTATCCATACTATGCGGCTCAAGTGGCACAAGCTGTTCAGAAAGGAAAAGCTGATCGCGGGATACTAATTTGCTCAACAGGAATTGGGATGAGTATAGCTGCCAATAAATACAAAGGCATTCGAGCGGCACTGGTATACAGCTCATATCAGGCACGAATGACATCAGCTCACAATAACTCGAATATTCTTTGTTTGGGTGGGAAGTGTATTGGTCCGCTTGAAGCTGTAGATTATTTGAGCAGCTGGTTGAGCAGTGAGTATGAGGGTGGGCGGCACGATATATCACTTGGATTACTTCAGGAGTTGGAAAACATCAATCTTAATGATAATGGATGGGATCCAGGGATACCTGATAATAAGTGATCTGCCTTTCTTCAGCTAAGTACGAATGAAATAATTAGGAGACGAAAATGAGCTTAAAACCAGTTATTATTGATACTGATCCCGGAGATGATGATGCTACATCCATCCTTTGGGCTTTGGCTTCTGGTAAAGTAGATGTATTAGCTTTGTCCATAACTAACGGCAATGTTGGCGTTGATAAATGTGTTGTAAATGCTCTCCGGGCTCTGGAAGTGGCCGGGCGTTCAGATATTCCTGTTTTTAAGGGTGCATACAGACCTCTGATCCGACAGGTAATTGATGCAGAGTGGATTCATGGGAAAGATGGGCTTGGAGATGTTGAGGGGCTTCCGTTCCCCATAACTTCACCTGCCGAGGGATTTTCCCCCGTTAAAATTGCAGAAATTGTCCGAAAGTCCCCCGAGCCAGTGACTATTTTAGCTCTTGGTCCTTTAACAAATATTGCTCTTGCAATTATGGCAGACAGAGAATTCTCAAAAAATGTCAAGGAAGTTATTTTCATGGGAGGAGCTTATAGGGTTTCCGGGAATACGTCTCCACGTGCCAGCTACAATGTTTTTGTAGATCCGGAAGCTGCTCACGTTGTTTACAGTTCGGGAATCCCAATCATTCAAATTGGTTTGGATGTATGTGATCAAGTTACTCAAACCGTAGAGGATTTGAACAGTATTGCCATGGCCGGGACAAAAGTCAGTGAATGGCTTATGAAAATCCTGGATTTCAGAAGAACAAAAGCTGCCCTAATGATTAAGAATGACAAAGGGGAAGTAGTAGGTCAAATAAAAGCTTCAGAACAGGTAAAATCCCGTAAAGACGGAATTGGTCTAAATGATTTAACAACAACAGGATATTTAATAAATCCCGAATGGTTTGATACTGATCATGTGGCTATGAATGTGGAGTATTCTGGAGTTTATACCACCGGAGAAACCATTATTGATCATATGGGACTATGGGGTAAAAAACCGAATGGGTACTTTGCTCATTCCGTGCGAGGAAAAGAACTGGTTGATCAGTGGGTCTGTGATATGAAGAGCTATAAAAAATAAATAATTGGAGTGATCTATGTCTATTAAACTAGCTCTTGCTGTCGCCCCGGAAAATGCATTACCATCTGCCTTTGTGGTTTTTAGGGATGATATTGAAGTTAGCATGAGTAAAGCTGCTGATCTTGGGTATGATGGTATTGAACTGGCGTTGCTTCACCGTGAGCAGGTTAATCCCAAAAGAATATTGGGTTTAGCGCAGAAGCTTAATCTTGATATTCCCGTAGTCTCGACAGGACAGGTTTTTGCCGAGGGCGGTATGTGGTTTACCGCTGATGATATTTCAATAAGGGAGAAAGCCATAGTTCAGTTCTCAGGGTTGATGGAAGTTGCTGCAGATTTTGGCGCGGATATTAATATAGGACGACTGCGTGGGTTTGTTGCCGCTGATCAAAGCCGGGATCAGGCAGAGATGAATTTCATAACCTGTTTGGAAATATTATCAGATAGGGCAGAAAATTTGGGAATCAGGATTCTCATCGAGCCGGTTAACCGGTACGAGATAAACTATATTAATTCCTGCAGGGACGGAGGAAGACTACTGGATAAACTCAACAGGCCAAACGTTCTTCTCATGCCGGATGTTTTTCATATGAACATTGAGGATGTAGACATTCCCGGTGAACTTGACAAATATTTTGATAAAATTGGCTATATTCATTTTGCTGATAGTAATCGGTACTATCCGGGAAACGCTCACATGGATTTTCCCACAATAATTCAGACCTTGAAGAAGAACAACTATAATGGGTATATCGGTGTAGAAATTCTCCCGGATCCAGATCCAGATACAGCAGCAGCAGAATCAATTGCATACTTGGGTCCTTTGTTGTAGTGAGATAAACGGGTAAATACTAATCGAACATTTAGGGATAATGACAAGAGATATCCCGCGATAACAAATTGACATGTGACTAAATTGGGCTTTTTAATTATTTATTAACTGAACTGAAAAAGGTGTGAAGATAATTGGTGTATCTTTTTTCTATAAATAGAATTAGCAGGCGATTTAGTTGACAGATTTTCTTCCATGTGAATGTAAAGGAGAAAAACCATTACTGGTAACGAGTTCTGGGAAACATTTCCCACCCTTTTCGATACAGTTAAAACTGTTTACAATGAAAGAGCTGCCATAAGTCACTATCATTCAAAAAGGTAAGAGCACAATGATAAATCTCTTCACCCGGAAAGTACTTCATTAAACATATTAGTTTATTTCGATATATGAACAATCTTGTAAAGGAGTTTAGTTATGAGGAGAATAAATCCTCAGGAAATTTTAACGACAGATAATCCCTCTAGAAAAAAAGCGATGATCAGTTATTTAGCTCAGCAAATACGTATTGATGTGATGACTCTTCTGAATAAAGTGGGGAGTGGTCATTGGGGCGGTTCATCATCGGCAGCAGATATTACGACAGCCCTCTATTTTTATCGGCTGTTCGTAGATCCTGAAAATCCCCGGATGGAAAATCGCGACAGGTTTGTCATGAGCAAAGGCCATGCGGCTCCGATGCTCTATTCAGTTCTGGCAAATCGCGGGTTTTTTCCAGTTGAAGAGGTTCAGACTTTACGCGCATTAAACAGCAGACTACAGGGACACCCCTGTATGAATAAAACACCCGGTGTGGATATGTCTACAGGTGCGCTGGGTCATGGGTTATCCGTTGGGCTTGGTATGGCGTTGGCTTCAAGATTATCAGAAAATAATTTCTGGACGTATGTCATGGTGGGTGACGGCTGCCTGAATGAAGGCCAGTCATGGGAAGCTGTAATGGCTGCTGCGAAATTTAGGCCTGCCAGGATGGTTTTGCTGGTTGATTATAATAAAGTACAGTTAGATGGTTCATCTAAAGACATTATGCCGTTGGACCCGATTTATGATAAATTCCAGGCGTTCAATTGGAATATTGCCCCTAAGATATATGATGGTCATGATATGGATGAGATCTTCGAGTCATTTCAATGGCTTGATGAGCAGGATGGGCAAAGCGGGCAGGAAGAAAATCAAGCTCCGTTTGTTATTGTGTATAAAACCCATAAAGGCAAAGGCGTTTTATTTATGGAGGATAATCATGTGTGGCATGGCGCTCCGGTAACTGATGAGATTTATAGCAGGGCACTTCCGGAACTGCAGGAAGGTCTTGACGTGTTGGAGGCTGCTGTATGGAAAAAATAGCTATGAGGGATGCCTTCGGTAGAGCTTTGATCGAATTAGGGACGGAGGATCAAAGATTGGTGGTGCTTGATGCTGATGTATCCAGCAGTACCAAAACAGCCTTGTTTGGTGCTGAATTTCCGGATCGATTTTTCAATGTAGGAGTAGCAGAATCAAATCTTGCAGATGTTGCCGCAGGTTTGGCAACAGCCGGATATAGACCAGTTATTAGCACATTCAGTATATTTCTTGCACTAAAAAGTACTGATCAAATTCGTAATGTAATATGTTATAACAATCTACCGGTAATAATTGCAGGTGGTTACGGTGGGTTGTCAGACTCTTTTGACGGTGCAAGTCATCAGTCTATTACCGATCTGGCTATTATGCGGGCTTTTCCCAATATGACCGTGATTGTTCCCGGGGACGGAGGAGAAGTGCGGGATGCCTTGCAGCAAGCGTTGGAATTGGATGGTCCTGTTTTCTTAAGATTAAGCAGGAATCCAACCCCGCAGTTGTTTAAAGATGCTCCTAAGCTGCAAATCGGGAAAATACGTAAAATTACCAGTGGAAATGATCTGACCATAGCGGTAACGGGAATTCCCACATATATGGCGGTTGAGGCTGAAAAATTACTTAGGAATGATGGAATCGAAGTTGATTTGCTGGAAATATCCACTATTAAGCCTCTGGATAAAGATATGCTGGTTGCATCGGTTAAGAAAACGGGTAGGTTACTTACGGTTGAGGAACATTCGGTGATTGGAGGACTCGGTTCTGCCTGTGCTGAAACTCTTTCCCGGTATAATCCCTGTTTAATTGATATGATTGGAATTGAGGATACGTTTACTGAATCCGGACCCTACGATGCGCTTATGCGTAAGTATGGTCTGTCAGTTGAGAATATTGTAATGAGGGCAAAGGCTCTTAAAAAAGTAGTGTATCAAAATACACTAATAATTGAGGCAATTTCAAAAATCAAAGATTTTTAGGAAATT